>CAYQFN010000104.1:0-6299 GCA_964416685.1 uncultured Thermotogae bacterium
AAAAGTCTTAGGTTCTCAGATAGTTGCATGTTGGATTGCAAGACCTGACCCCGAAATCCCCTAAAGGAGGAGAGAATGGCTGATGATAGACTCCTAGTCCTCTACGACAATCGATCGAGCAGCAGCACCCTGCAACCCGGCTGGGGATTCTCGGCTCTAATAGAGATCGGCGGGCATCGCGTCCTGTTCGATACCGGAGCGGACAAGCTGGTACTCGAACACAATGCCACCGCGCTTGGTGTCGACCTCGCGACTATCGACACCCTCGTCCTGTCACACGAGCACTGTGACCATATTGGGGCACTCTCGTCGGCGTTGCACAAGGACCTGAGCGTCGTCTATCCAGTATCCTTCTCGCAGGGACTCAAGAAAAAAGTCAGTGCGGCACACGCAAGATCAGTCCAAGTGAGGAAACCGATCGAGCTTTCGCGAGATCTCTTCTCAACAGGTGAACTGGGAACGACGATCAAAGAGCAGTCGCTGATCATCAGCACAGCTAGCGGTCCCGTCCTGATCACCGGCTGTGCCCACCCGGGTATCGTGGAGATCGCTCGCACGGCAACAGACCTTGCTGGAGAGCCGCTTCACCTGGTCCTCGGAGGGTTCCACCTCTACAAGAGCAAGGATGCCGAAATCAAGAAGATCGCGGACGCCTTGCGCCAGCTCGGGGTCAAGACAATCGGCCCCTGTCACTGCACCGGTGCGCATGCGATCATGCTCCTGCAACAGGTCTTCGGCCCAGACGGGCTGGAGGTCACTGCCGGGACACAGATTAGCCTGTAGCGGGATGTATCTCTCAGACAGAGAACCGGATACGAACAGTATTTTATCCTTCATCGAGTAGCTCTTGATACGGAATGCCATACCTGCACCGTATGTTCTACATGCTCGCCGGAACAAGGCGTGGCGTCGAAATTCCGGATATGGACAATGCGGATCGTCTCCGCTTCGGGAGGAAGCTTCCACAGATCATAGGCCTCTCGCGCCACATCGATCGGCAGTACCTCGTAAGTCACCGGATCATCCCTCTCGATCTCCGCGTTGACTGCATGCTCAATCGCTGCGATATCTTTATCTGAAATTGTCCGCAGGAGAGCGTAATCGCACTTCGATTTCTTCTCTCCCAGATGCATCTCCAGGTTGTGAGGAGAGTCGAACATCTCCCGCATCACCGTGCTCAGAATGTCCTCGGCGGTGTGCATACACGCTTTCTGATTCATGCCTTCGATGATGCCGGCTGCGAGTGCATCTTTGTGGATTGCGCGTCTTCAGTCCGTGGTGGTTCAGCGACCGGTTGGGCAGTACGCCTCGGTATTCGTAGGCGCATCACAACGACCATTGCCGCTGCCGCAAGAATAGCTGCTACAATCAACGTAACGCCGTAGCCCAAATGTTGCGCCATAACGCCGCTCGTGACACCGGCGATGACCGTCCCCAACCCAGCGACGGCGTTGTATAGCCCAAGCGCCTGCCCGCGATACTCCGGCCGAGCGAGGCGCGATATCATTGCAACGCTGGAAAGCTGGAAGAAGGACCAACTGAAGCCGATCAGGAAGAAGAATAACGACAGGACCGCTGGCGATGGGACGGATGTCGATGCAAAGAGGAATACCCCCCCGAGCAGAAACAGCAGAACTCGCGCAAGGATTGATCCTGTCATCACTGACTTGTTTCCCAAATGCTTAACTCGTTGAGCAGCGAGTGGATAAGCAATGACGATCGCTCCGTTTTGGACAACGTAGTAGAAGAAGACCATCGACGAGGAAAATCCAAACCTGTCAGCGAGGAGAAGGGGAAGCGGAACGAAGAAAAAGTTGAATGCGGTGAATGCCAGGAATACCGCCAATAGGAATTCTTTCGTTTCCCGTTGCAACCCTCCTTGTCCCCGCAACAGCGCGGAAAGTCGTCGAGGATTGAACCGGTGATAAAGATGAAACGGGGCAAATCGGGCTCGCTCCACAATGAAGTTCCCCAGTGCGAGGATCGACCCACGAAAACGCCTGTGAACAAATCTGGGGCGAGTACGAGGGATCAGGCGTGCAGCGAGAACCGCCGCCACAAGTCCACCCAGGGCGAGGATACCGAAGACGGACCTGATTGCAGTTGCTTCTCCAAACCGCGGTGATGCCACCGCCAGGGCCACGCTGCCAAAGATCAGCCCGGAGACCCAACCAAGCGTGCCGATCTGGTTGAGATAACTGATCTTCTCTTCCCAGAGTGAGTCGTCGGAATTCTCGATCACGAGAAGGACACTCACGGAAGCGTTGGCTACCCAGAATAGATTGAGGATCATGTTCAGGACAGCGATCGTCGTGAGCGAGTGTGCAAACGCCATTCCAGCGAAACTCACCGCCACCATGGTGTAACTCATCACCACGAACATCTTCCGCCGGTGGGCAGCGTCGGACAGCCTTCCCCAAACCAGGCTTCCGATAACTCCCATCAAGCTCGCCAGACTCGATATGAGCCCGACATTCTCCACCGTGCCACGCAAAACCTGCGCGACCATCAACGGTACGAGAATCGATGATGTGCCAACAACAAGGTTTGCAAGCCCCATCGCCCCATACCAGGGCTCGGTCTCCCTTCGCCACTTTCTCATTAACCCACGCATTCCCACAGCCTCCGTTCCTCCAGGGCATCAATGAATCACGGAAGTCTACAGCCGAATTTAGCGTTGTCAAGGAAAGCGATGAATGTGGCTCCAATCGGTGGTCAGTATCCAGTCTGTCTTCCTGTCATCGACGAAATCTCTATCCTCACTACCGCCGCTCTTTCTAGGGCATCATCGGGATAGGAAGATACGCTTTCCACATAGTACCTGATAATGAGATCCATCCCTTTTCGCTTCTCCTCATCCCTTTTTCTTCCTTAGCGATAGGTCGATGTCGAGCTCTTGTGCCAGTTTCGTGAGCTGCAGCCGCATCTGCCTAGCGACCGCTTTGCGGTCCTCACGATCGATCTTTCCATCAGAGATCCGTCGCTCCACCCGCGCGATCGCCTGAGTTATCACCCGTGTAGGCAGAAGTGCGCAGGCGGTACAGTAGAGTGTCACCGATCTCCCGGCGTTATAGCCAACAATCAAACGCTCGGCAAGAAGGCGCCGCTCCCTCTGCTCGCTCAGGAACGATTCCAGGCCAAATTTCCTGATGTCATCGAGGTTGTCGAGCGCCACCTTGTGGCTGATAAAGCTGTCGAGCTCCTCATCGAGCTTGAGCGCTCGCTTCAGCTTCGTGCACGGGTACTCCGAGCATTCCGCACACGTCAGGTATCCTCGCTTGGTCACACAGCGATAGACTCCACAATATGCCCCCATACGGCCTGAGGAACAGCCCTCACAGCGGCTCTTTGACCGAGACTGAAACCGGGGGCAGAGGCCACAGTACAGACCACAGGCCCCAATGAGCTTCCGCTCCTCACGCTGCGTTGAGTCTTTCAACGCGGGTTATAGATTCTGCCTGATCTGTTCGAGCGAGGCCTGCGCCTCCGGAGCGTAGGAGAAGAACCCATTCAGCTCGTTGCAAGGGTAGTCCGTGCAGTGAGCACAGTTGCGTACTCCTTTTTTGATGGCGCAGGCGCGGATCTTGCACTCAGCACAGTGGCTCATGTGGCGATCGGTTGTAGCAAGGCACCCGTTACAGGCACACTCATCGGCTGTGAGCGTGGTGCTGTATTCCACGCTCCACTGTGCTGCGACCTTCTCCAGTTGTTCTCTATCACTTGCCTGCGTTGCAATGTACGCCGGGCACTCCGTACAGATGAGCCCGCAGTAGGCGATCATCTTATCTGTCTTGTCCATCTTCTCCCCTCCTTACCACATCCTACACACAAGTCAATCGCGTGCAAAACGCAGGCCTCAAATCTCGGATCGGGCTACGGTAGGCTTATCCCATCGGGGAAGTAGTCGGATCGGTAGGCGATCAAGGATCCCTCGCTGCTCGAAGCGACGAGTGCTAGAAAGTCGTCATCCTTGGCAAGCAGTGTGCTGTTCCCAATGTTGCTTGTGAGGATGTACTTGTCCACGACGACCTCACCTGTGCCAGTCTTGATCAACGCATCACCAGCGCGCGTAGAGCTCAAGAGAATCGGCCGATCGGTCTTTCCGGCATCGTCTTCCTGGCCTCTACCCCGCATGAGTGGAATAACCTGAAATTCCACGCTCCCTTTGTCCGCAAGTTCCCTGAAGAGCAACGGGATGAGCGCGTATGTACTGAATGTCCCCAGGACAAGTGGGACATCCACCCCCAATTGTATCTCTTCCTCCTCATTTCCCGAGATTACATGCGCCACATTATCAATAACTGTCCCTTCAACCCTGTGGCTTCCAATACCCAGCGGACCGTCTATTTCAAGCGTGTAGTGAGCAGGGCGAAGGTTGCGATCCAAGGAAACGTCCTGCGATAAGACCGCCTTGATCGTGGCGAAAAGGACCTTGAACGAGAATGTACCATTAGAGGTCATGTGAACACCACCTTCGCCTGACACCCGCAGTTCATAGCTCTCCTCGCCGAATCGCTTACCGTTGGCAATGATGATCAGTGCTCCAGAAATAGTCCTCGCAGCGGGCAATGCGGGTTGCGTGGGCAATGGGATTTCATCCTCATCGATCTCACTAACTGACTCTGTCTGTGTACTCGAAATAGGGACTGTCCAGTCTGATGGTATCGCTTTTGGCTCTATCGGAGCTTCTTCGTCTGATACAGTGTGAGAGGCAACAAGCAAAAGAGTAAGCGTTGCGATGGCAAGCACGAGAAGGGGAATTCCGACGAACAGGGCGATCCGCCACCACCGGCGATGTTTGCTTGCCTGTTTCATGCTTATCTCAGATGAAATCTTGCGGGGGATCGGTCGCCAAATCCGACTTGGGCATCAGATCACAAGCCCGGAATTGTGCAGGTATTGAATATCGTTGTACGGAACGAATTCATGGCCGACGATCTGGTATGTCTCGTGTCCTTTGCCTGCAATGAGGACGACATCGTTTGGGTTAGCTAGCTCGATCGCTCGTCTGATCGCTTCCTCACGGTCGAGAATATGCTCGCACTTGGCCTCCGGGGGGATACCCTCAGCGATGGCGTTGATGATCTCCCGAGGGTTCTCGCTCTTGGGGTTATCGGTTGTGAGAATGGTGATATCAGCGAGCTGGCTGCTGATCCTGCCCATCACCGGCCGCTTGTCGCGATCGCTCTCTCCCCCACATCCAAAGACGCAGATAATTCGTTCGTAGTACGGCTGCAGCGAGAGGAGCATCTTCTTCAAGGAATCCGGACTGTGAGCAAAATCAACAACTACACTAGCCCCATTCGCCGCCTTGAGGAACTCATAGCGACCCGATACGCTGCTCGCGGTGGCGAGCCTGCTTGCGATTAGAGGAAATGGGATCCCTGCTTCCGAAGCGACAGCGGCGGCAGCAAGTGCGTTGTACACGTTGTGCTCGCCGGGTAGAGCGATACGCACTGGAACGCGATCCGCGCCATGTTCTACAGTGAATCGTGTGGATTTCAGTTGATACTCGATATTCGTTGCGCGGTAGGAGGCAGGCTTGGCAATGGCGTAGGTAGCGACCTTCGCCCGTGTGGAAGCGGTCACCTGAGTTGATACGGGATCGTCGGCATTGATAATTGCCTTGGCCGTGGGTTTCAGGTCGCGAAATAGGATCAGCTTTGCGCGCAAGTATCCCTCACGGTCGGAGTGAAAGTCGTAATGGTCGTGGGTAAGGTTTGTAAATACAGCGGCATCAAAGTCCACGTTATCCACGCGGTGCAAGGAGAGACCAGCTGAGGAAGTCTCCAGGATAAGGTTCCTCTTCCCGGAAGCAAGCGCATCCGAGGCTATTTGCTGGATGATCGGGCTCTCTGGAGTGGTAACGGCATGCAGCCCTCTCGCCTCGTTGCTGACCGTACCGACGATCACGCTCTCATGATCTCCAAGCAGATGTGACAGTAGATGACAGACCGTGGTCTTCCCGTTCGTTCCAGTAACGCCAACGGTGAACAGACCACGCGTGGGGTGCGAAAAGAACGCCGCTGATAGCCCGGCAAGCGCAATCCTGCCACTATCTACAAGAAGCAGCGGGACGTGGCAGGAAACATCCTCCGAAGAAACGATCGCTGCCGCACCCCTAGAGATCGCATCATCGATGAAGCGGTTTCCATCGGTGGTAAATCCCTTGATGGCAACGAACAAGTATCCCGGCTTCACATCACGCGAGTCCTGTGTAATGCCGCAGATCTCTATCCTGTTCCAAGCCTGCTCAGGGGGCACTCCGATCGCATCGGCAAGAGATGTCAAGGATTGAG
>CAYQFN010000105.1:0-6207 GCA_964416685.1 uncultured Thermotogae bacterium
CACGCTTTCAGCCACCTACTCATGCCTCAGTATACGGGAACATCCGTTACAAAGACCAACTGATCTGGGTAGGAGGGATCAGGGAGTACGCGATCGGAATCTTCATCACGCCGCTCAAACGAGCGCTGGAGCAACTTGTCTAACTAGAGGCAGTCATTCACGCAAGCTTATCCCTTGACTGATCCCGCGAGGAGCCCTCTCACGAAGTACTTTTGCAGCGAGAAGAAGACGGCAAGAGGCAGTGCCATGGAGACGAAGGCAGCAGCGGTGAGAAGCTCCCAGTCTTGACCACGATTAGTGACTAGGTTGGCGATCTTCACCGTCATTGGGGCAACGTTTGGCCTGGCTCCAAGATAGATCAGGGCGACGAGCAGATCGTTCCAGATCCAGAGGAACTGGAAAATGAAAACAGAGGCTAGCGCTGGCAACGAGATTGGCATCACTATGCGCCAGAAGGTGGTAAGCGGACCTGCCCCGTCGATTGCCGCGGAGTCAAGCAAGTCCTTGGGAATGCTGGCCATGAAGTTGTGAACAAGATAGGTGGTCAAAGGAAGGCCGTAAGCCGTGTGCGCAAGCCATATTCCTGGGAATGTTCCTGCAAGGCCGAGCTTGCTGTAAATCGGAAGTATCGGGATGAATGTCATCTGTAGCGGTATCACCATGAGAGCTACAACAATCATGAACAGGAATTTCCGCCCGGGGAACCTCAGCCAGGCAAAGCCGAATGCAGCAAACGATGCAATGAACACAGACAGGAGAGTCGCTGGAATGCTTATTGTCAGGCTGTTCAGAAATGATCTGCCGAATCCCTCCTTCAGAACAACGTTGACATAGTTCTGAAGAGAGAATTGGCCACCACTGAACAGCTTCGGAAACACCGTCCACCAACCGGAGGCGGCTATGCCCGCTGGGTCCCGAAAGGAGGTAATGAGCAGGCCTAATGTTGGGACAAGCCAGAGGAGCCCAAAGAATATGAGAGTAAGGTGAAGCGGTGTGCGGAATAGTGTTTTACGCAAGTACACTAACGGCCTCCTTCTTGTTGGGTGAACCGGCGGATGTTAAGGAACATAAACGGCAGGATCAATATGAGTAGAACTACCGCAATGGCGCTCGCGCGGCCGTAATTAAAGTAGTTAAACATTTCCTTGTACATTCGGTTAGCAATAACCTCCGTCGAGAAGTTTCCATTTGTCATTACGTAGACGATATCGAAGATCTTCAAAACAGTGACAACCATTGTCGTTCCCACAACAGCCACAGTCGGTTTCAGGAGGGGGAGGATTACCTTCCAGAACAGCTGCCACTCGTTTGCCCCATCGATACGCGCCGCTTCCAACAACTGCTTAGGGATGTTCTTGTACGCGGCTGAGAGGATAACCATGCAGAATCCGGTCCATATCCAAATACCGACGACGATCAGACATAAGTTGTTGATCCACGGCCGCTGGATCAGCCAGCCGATTGGCTTTCCGCCGAGTGCAACCACAATAGCGTTGAGTATCCCGATTTGTGGCATCCCTTCGGGGCGAAACGCATAAACGAACTTCCAGATGATCGATGCTCCGACCATTGAGATGGCTGCAGGAACAAAAATAACTGACTTAAGGATCTTCTCATAGCGAACGCGGTCGAGCATCACTGCCAAGATCAGGCCCAACCCCACAGTGAACACAGTGAACACAACCATCCAAAGTGCGTTGTTCCGCAGGGCAGAGAGCATCGTTGGACTGGTGAATATGTACTGCCAATTAGCAAATCCAACAAAGTGAACCGTCGGGCCGAACAGCGCCGCGCCACGACCAAAGAACGACCGAATGATAGTCACTATCGTCGGATAGATAAAGAAGAATCCAATCAATAACAAGGCAGGGCCAACAAACAGCCACGGCTTCCAGCGGCCAGCATGGAGCATAGTCGTTCTCCTTGCGGAAAAGAGCGTGGACCCGGGGATTGCCCGGATCCACGTGGTTTTGAAATCCTAGTTTCCGTACGCCTCTATTGCGGACTGTTCGAGCGAATCGAGAACGGTGTTCAGCGGAACTCCGCTCACATAGTCGAGAACAGCACTCCAGAAGGCTCCAGTCCCGATCTCTGCGGGCATCATGTCAGATCCGTCGTATCGCGAATATGAAGCCCCCATCAGCATCTCCTGCGCCTTTTTGGTGATAGGATTGGTGAAGATGCTTGGATCAGCGTTCTTGTTTGCGGACAGCTCGCCAAGTTCCGTGCTCCAGATCGTCGCTGCCTGCTCAGAAGTGAGGAACTGAGCAAACTTAACAACCTCTGGACGTGTCCCGTTCAGTGGACCGCCCGTGTTGAAAACAGTGACCACATCACCAGAAACGAGGATAGGGTTCGACCCATCGGGGGTTGCTTGTGGCGTGATCGGCGGGAACGTGAAGAAGTCGTAATCTTCTCCAGCTACAAGATTCGGGAAGTGATCCTTGATGAACCCTTGAATGAACGTAGCTTGTTTGCTCATGTAAGCAGTTGGTGGATTGGTGAAGAGTGGATCAGCCGCGTCACCAAAGTTAGTTGTCAATGCACCAGTTCTTCCGCCAAGCACATCGCCCTTATCAAACATACTTCCGAAGATCTCAAAGGCCTTCTTCACGCGCGGATCTGTCCACGGAATTTCATGTGCGACCCACTTGTCGTATACTGCTGGCCCAGCCGTGCGCAGCATAATGTCTTCGAGCCAGTCGGTCCCTGGCCAGCCGCTAGCAGCACCTGACTCGAGTCCAATCGACCAAGGTACACCACCATCGGCTTTGATTTGATCCCCGAGCGCAAGGAGTTCGTACCAGGTGGTCGGAATCTCGTACCCTTTAGCGGCAAAGACCTTCGGGTTGTACCAGACGCAACTCTTTACATTCGGGAAGATGAACAGACCGTACAGCCCATTCTCATACTCTCCGATCGGAAGGAGAGCTGGATTGACCTGAGATGTATCCACTAGTCCCGTCAGATCAACGATCTGACCAGCGTCTGCCCACTGTTTCATCATCCCGATCCACGGGTGTGGGGTTATGTCAGGGGGATTTCCGGCTGCGAGGCGAGTAGCAAGAACCGCAGGGCGATCCCGCCCAACAATCTCAACCTGCACATCGATATTCGGATTCAACGCTTCAAATGCGTCAACGATCTTCTGAAAAGCCGGTGCTTGTGCGCCTGGCCATCCATGCATGACTGTAACAATCTTCTTGTCGCTAGCAAATGCCGCAACGCCGATTACCAATAGTCCGATTAGGAACACCATAACTATCTTTCGCATGTTTCCTCCTTGTTCTGTCTTTCTTTCCTGTTCTGACGATTCTTGTACCAACTATACTCTAGCTCTGTGTGGGTTGTCCTCATTAATCACCTCCTTGGAGAGTCTTCCATAGTGTGTGGGATACTTACAAGGTTTCCCCTCTGGTATTTGCCTTACTACCCCAAAGGATGCTGTAACGATGATATCAGCGCAGTATCTATGAGCAGATACAATTTCATGTTCGATCTCTAGCACTCGTTCCAGGAAAGGATCGTCGGCTTCACGATTGCGCTTGAGTCTTGCACTTCTTGTTTCTTTGTACGTACGGTCGATAAATATGTGAGAATTCACATTCTTAAGCAGTGTGGTGTAGGTTCCCTCAATTATCACAACGTCCACGGCATCTAATGGCAGAGTTTCTTGAGTGATTCGGTCCTCTTGATATACGACCAGCGGTTTCTCGATTGCGTTTGCACCGTTGAGGATGGATCGCACGTGATCGTCAAGCAAATCAAGCCGAACTTCGGAGAGGCCTACGCATTTGATATCCTGCCTGCGTCTGGTATCGTTTGTCTTGGGAGGATACACAAAGTAATCGTCCTGCTGGATTATTGTTGTACCGGTCCCGTCTTCTTCAAGGGACTCTGCAAGAGCGACCGCGAGTTCAGACTTACCGCTACCGGACTCACCGCCAATGCTAATAGCATACCTACCATCTATCTTCCTCAGTAACGGAAACAGGATGTGTGCCAGCTCAGCAGCAGCGTTGCGATGTTTTTCCTGGATTAGTATTTTGTCTCCGCGCATTTTCTATTCCTCTCCATCACTCACATAGAGTTTCTGATGTTTCTTGGCCAGTGTTTCCCAACAGTATTTTTCCTTGATGTGTTCTCTGGCAGTCCTTCCCATCTGTTTGCGTAGTTTAGGGTTACTAATCAAATCAACAACAACAGAAGCAAACATATTGATGTCTGTAGGATCTATGAGTCGGCCATCTCTTCCGTCTGACACTATTTCTGGGGGTCCACCAAACTTTGTTGCGACAACGGGGACGCCACATGCCATTGCTTCCAGCAAGACGATCCCAAACAACTCGTAGCGCGACGGCATCACGAAAACATCTGAAGCTCCGTAGTACAAGGGAACTTCGTCCGCTGACAATACGGGTAACCACCGCACGAATTTCTCAATCTTTAGCGTTTCTAGAAGCGTTGCTAGATGATCCCGCTGCGTTGCTTCGTGCAGGTCTTCTGTATCCGTTCCTGCGCTAAGCACGAACTGGACACCCGCCTCCCTGCCGAGCATCTCTACAACCCGAGCGGCCGCGCGCAAAAAGAGATCAAATCCCTTGCGTACATCAAGACGGCCCATTGTGAACACCACTGGACCTGAGGAAAGCCCCATCTTCCTCTTCAGAGCTTGGCGATCGTAGGGCGGGTGGAATCGATTTGTATCCACTCCCGGTGGGATGACGGTGATCTTTGCCTTGTCTGCACCGTACAGATTCACAAGATCCTGGCGTTCTAGAGTCGTTGAGGCAATTACTGCATCACAGCGGTCTACGATCTCCGTTTCGGTCCTTATTCGATCGTTGTACTTAGCGTGATCCGCTTGAGGAAGCGATGCAAGCTTGCGTTTGCCGAGAGAGTGCGAAGTGTGAATCCACTTACTAGTAGATTCCAACAGCATGGCAACATATCCACCATCCCAGAAATGAGAGCTGATGATTTCGTCTCCGCTAAGGTGGGCGCTCATCCTGCTGGCAAACTCAGGCAAGTAAGGAAGTATCTTCTCTTTTGGTAAGAAGCCTTCTGGGCCGCAAGAGATGCGGATGAGATCAGCCCCGGGGACTATCGGTTCCTGCCGTGGCTTGCCGTCAGAGCGATCGCGAGTGAATGCTAGGACTTTGGTCCCTTGGGCAGCAAGGGCGGACGACAGTTCTCGGATATAAACACACTGCCCGCCGACATCCGGTTCCCCAATGTGACCAAGAGGATCGCCATGCGGAGTAATCATCACGACTGTTTGATTAGGCAACTAGAACCTCCATACCCAGTCCACGCAATTCTTCGAGGTTTTCGGGTGTGATGCCCGAGTCGGTCACCAGAGTGTGCACATGTTTCAGTGGCGCCAAGAAGGCAAAACTATTGACGCCAATCTTGGAAGCATCTGCCAATGCAATCACTTGATCGGCAGCACTAATCATCTTTCCCTTAATGCCTGCCTCTTGAATATTATTTACTGATATGCCTTCAACGGTTAAGCCATTAACCCCAAGGAACACTTTGTCTACGTGTGTCTTCTCGAGGAATGCTTCTGCTAACGGTCCTACGAAACTCATGCCTGGTTCGTAAAGACTTCCGCCAACGGTGATTAGCTCAATATGTGGAGCTCCAACGAGTTCATTCAATGTATAGACTGAGTTAACTAAGATCGTAAGCTTGCGCTCTCGCAGTTTACGTGCAAATAGAAGCGCAGTACTACCGGAATCTATGATAACACGCTCTCCATCCTCGATTAGCTGTGCTGCACGTTCGGCAATGGCTTGTTTTTCGAGGAGATGGACGCTGGTCTTCTCTTGAAATGCAGGAGCGAACCGTAAGATCTCGGGCGCGACAGCACCACCATGGTTCCGTTTGAGCAAACCCTGCTTTTCAAGAGCCTCTAGATCCAAGCGTACCGTAACAGGGGAAACACCGAATTCATCGCTCAGCTCGGCGACTGTTGCGACCTTCCGGGCCACAACCAACTGTGCGATTCGGTGTCTTCTTTCATCTACTAGCATTTCACTTCCACCTTACATGCCTATGCTTTCGTATTCTAACGTTTTGCGCGCCGATAGTCAAGTCAGGAGGTGTGCTCCCCGAGCGGACACAAGAATACTGTGCCCTTGATACAGGAAACCACTAACAATAAAGTTGCTACCCGTTTTGACATGTCTAAGCCTCCTTATC
>CAYQFN010000106.1:0-6100 GCA_964416685.1 uncultured Thermotogae bacterium
CGGTTTCTTGGCGTTGCGCGGCGTCGATCTTCTTATCACCTCTGAAGAGTTCACCGCGATCACCGGCCCTTCCGGATCAGGTAAGTCAACGCTCCTTCATATAATAGGTGCGCTGCATCATCCTACATCTGGGCAGGTTCTCTTGGAAGGGAACGATCTATCCCAGCTGTCACGCGATGAACTAGCTCGTGTTCGAAACGAGAAGATCGGTTTTGTGTTTCAACGATTTCATCTCCTTCCCGGGGCCAATGTGCTTCAGAACGTGGAGCTCCCGCTGGTATACGCCGGGGTACCTCGCCAGAACCGTCGAGAGATGGCGCGGGAGTGTCTGGCAAAAATGGAAATGACAGACCGCGCTTCTCATCGCACTTCACAGTTGTCCGGAGGCGAATCTCAGCGGGTAGCGATCGCACGGGCGTTAGTGAACGATCCACGACTGCTGTTGGCCGATGAGCCGACCGGCAACTTGGATAGCCGGATGACGGAAGAGATCATGGCCATGTTCATAGCTCTGCATGAAGAAGGCAGAACCGTTGTGATCGTGACGCACGAGGAAAACGTCGCCAACAAGGCAAAACGACGGGTGATCATGCGCGACGGAATGATAGAGGAGGATAGAAGTGGAATTGACTGACATGATCACCACAGCCATCGGAGCTCTAAGGGCCCACAAATTACGCACTACCCTTTCCGTGCTGGGGGTGGTGATCGGAGTGGCCGCTGTAGTAGGGATCATAGGCATCATCAATGGAGCAACCACCAAAGTACGTGAACAGATTGCCGGTCTAGGACTGCGTACAATCACTGTTACGGTCAGCCCCGATCCGCGCACTAATCCGGCAGCCATGGCACAATTGCGCAGCGGTAAGCTTGCCGACAGCTTGCAGGCCGCTCCCGATGTCTCCTGGGTTGTACCACTGGCCGCCGATCGTGGCGATGTCATTATCGGAGGAGACAGGCAGGGGGTAACCTTGCTGGGGGTAACTCCTGAATATCCGCACCTGTTCGATGGATTTTTTTCCGCCACCGGACGCTTCATTCATCAACTCGACGATAAACGCACAGTAGCCGTTCTTGGCAGCGACATCGCCAAGGAGCTATTCGATGAAACAAACCCAGTTGGACGCCTGCTGACCGTATCCGCATGGGGACGAAAGGTGGCCTTTCGGATTGTAGGGGTTATGGCGCCGCGCGGCCAGGTGGGAAGTCAAGACTTAGATGACCAGATCTACGTCCCGATCAGCACCGTCCAATGGTACAGCGGATCACGCTCGTTCAGTTCCTACATCGCGCGGGCAAGCAGTGTAGATGTAGTGTCGCAAGCGGCGAGCGAGATCGAAGACATCCTCGCCAAGGCGTTTCCCACCCCAAAGGTGAATAGAGTCCAAGGTCCCCCGGGCGGACCGCCTTCACCATCAGAGGCGCGTACTCCATATCAGGTTGAGATCCGCAAAGAGACCATGGCGGCGTACAATGAAAGCATCAAAACCATGATGCTCATCCTGGGTGGGGTAGCTACGATTTCCTTGCTTGTAGGAGGCATCGGAATCATGAATATCCTGCTTGTCTCAGTTACTGAGCGCACGCGGGAGATAGGAATCCGCATGGCAGTGGGGGCACGTCCACGGGACGTGCGCAGCCAATTTTTGACTGAAGCTGTTTTAGTCTGCCTCCTTGGCGGCATGCTCGGGCTCGGCCTGGGTTGGATAGCAACCTGGATAGGCTCCTGGTTTGGCGGATGGCCATTTGTCATCTCCTTCATCCCTGCTCTGCTCGCATTTACATTCTCTTTGGTACTGGGTCTCGTTTTCGGCCTTTATCCCGCCCTAAGGGCGGCACGCCTTGACCCTGTGGAGGCGCTGCGATACGAGTAATAACCGATCAGTGGTGATTATTCCTCTTTAAAATGAGAGCGTATGAGCACAGTGATAGATCTAGTGCATCCTTAGGATAAGGTTCTCACATAAGAAATGTAGAATAAGTAATGTATTGTTTACTATCGCTTGTCACTGAACGAGGAGGCCCTTAATCTTGTCTTAATCTTCTCTTCAACGGTTGTTCATACTGGTTTGTTAGTCTGAAAACGAGATCAACGGATGAAGGAGGAATGATGCGCGATACCAAAGCATGGGGATACGGAACAGCACTAGTGGCACTGCTTGGATTGGGGTTCCTTTTTCTTACGGCACGTGGTCCTACTGTCGCCCCGCTTGCCAGGTTCTGGGGTGGTCCGGGATGGGAGACATTTTGGAACGGGTTCATTCACATCGCTCTGATCGTGGCTGCGGTGTTTGCAGTGGCAATTGCATTTAAGACGCTGTTTGTCCCTCGCTCATCTGATCGCTCCATTTTTCACCGGGATGTTGATTCAGGGTTGGATGCACTGGAGATCGCGCGACAGCGCTACGCCCGCGGTGAAATAACCCGCGAGGAGTACTTACAGCTGTTGGGCGATCTGAAGGAAAATTGATCGGAAATTTCAAAAGGAGGTAGTACTATGAACACCAGAAGAGACAAATGGATAATCTCTTTCTTCTTGGTCAGTCTTGCCGTTGTTTTGACAATGGGGATAGCATATGCCCAAGGAGTAGGGACATGGGTGAGTGTACAGGGAACCTTAGCGCAGTATGCGCCGGCAGCTGGAAATCGGGTGAATACGTTTTTCCTCGATGATGGCAGTGAGGTCCATTTCCCAGTACAGGTTTACTCCAAGATAGCTAGAATAGTCAAGAAGGGCGATCGAGTGAAGGTGACTGGATCGGTGTATGTGGGGCCGGTAGGGGATGTGCACATTTACGCCAGTACAATCACCAATCAGGCAACGGGCTCCACAATTACCATTACTACAAATACACCAAATGCCAGTACCGGATCCTATCCCGCAGCATCGCAAGCAGCTTATCCGCCTTCCACTGCGTATCAGACTGCTCAGACTAACGTCGGACAACAGCCGGTGACGAGCACCACGCCTCTCACCGCTCCTTCTAATGGCGCCTCTGCTGCCGTACCGGGCACAGGTTATCAACCTGGACTGCCAATGGCTTACGCGCCCGCACCTTCTGCTTTACCCGGACCGCCGGCACCTCCCCCCGGTCCTCTTGGCTCTGCAGCACCTGCTCCTTCCCTAGCTGCTCCACCAGCACTAGGGATGCCCGGTGTTGGAGTTTCAACTGCCACCTCCACTCAGACAAGTACATTGAGTGGTATAGTACGCGGTTTTATGTACGGACCGGCCGGGGAGGTAGGAGGATTCCTTCTCTCTACTACCGATGGAACTACCATTCCTGTTCAGGTGGCACCTGAAATCTCACCATGGATCGCCACTGTTGCGGCAATGGGGACCTCGGTTAAGGTGACAGGCTGGATGAACATCGGTCCTGCTGGGGAGAGAACGTTCGTCGCTACAAGCGTTCAAAACACCAAGACTGGCGAGACGGTGGGCTCCGTTTCCCAGGCTACCGGAAGTTACCCGCGATAGTCGTTGGTATCACCCGTAGCCGACACATCTTTACTCGGGGAGAGGTGGCATTTCCCTCTCCCCGATTGTTATCACAAACAGCAAGCGTGATAGAATGCTAATAATCTGTGCAGATAGGAAGGGCGAGCAATGGGCCAGAAAATAAACGGACAACACGGGCGTATTCACATTCTGGTAGTGGAGGATGAACCGACGATTGTAGAGTTGCTGCGCATTGGCCTTGCTTACGAGGGATATCAGGTGGCAGTAGCATACAACGGGCACAGCGGACTGGAGATGGCGGAGAAGGGGGACTTTGATCTTTTGATCCTCGATTTGATGCTCCCCGATCTCGATGGGTTCAAGGTATGTCGCCGGCTGCGTATGCGGGAAAACAACATCCCGATCATCATGCTCACCGCCCGCAAGGATATTGCCGACCGCGTCGCTGGACTGGATATGGGAGCGGATGACTACATCACTAAGCCGTTCAGTTTTGAGGAATTAGTAGCGCGAGTGCGCGCTGTGCTCCGCCGAAAGGGGAATGTTGCTGAGCCGACTGTGCTGCGTGTTGCTGGTATGGTGCTTGATCTGGAGACACACGAGGTACGCCGCGATGACAAACCAATAGATCTTACTCCCATCGAGTTCGCACTTTTGGAATTGTTCATGCGCCATCCACGCCGTGTATACACACGAGATACGCTGCTCAACCGTGTGTGGGGTTTGGACTACGATGGTGATGCTAACGTGGTGGATGTGCACGTGAGCAATCTCCGCCGCAAACTCGGCGATCGCTCACGGCAACTGATCCGTACTGTTTACGGGTTAGGATACAGCCTGCGCTTGGAAGAAGAAAAAGATGATCATGAACAGACGGTGGAATGACATTCCGCTGCGCTACAAGCTTACCCTGCTTTACATGGGGTTATTGGCCGCACTTTTATGCACACTAGGGATTGTGCTGTATCTGGACACCGCTCATTTCCTCGTTCATACCACGGCAATGAGGCTACGCGCTCAAGCCAAGCCAACGGTCGAACACTGGCTGCCGGGATGGTCAACCGGAGGAGAGGAACCGCTGCCTCATGCTCCGGGACCGGCGCCTCTGCCCGCCGCTCCCGGCCCTCCAGGACCGCCAGCACCAGCAATACCGACGGAGAATGGCGCTGAATCCGCATCCACTTCTCTGGATGGGATCGCCGCTCAGCTGAGCCGAGCCCTTACATCGCGCGATACCACCGCGCTCGTGCTCGACAATACCGGGAAACTTCTCGCCACCGGTCGCCAACTCTCTGAGGAACCACTCCCTGCCTCACCCGATCCGACGTATGTTGCCCGTGCTCTCGCTGGGGAGAACGAAGTTACCTACATAACCAAAGTGAACGGGGTGCGCTCGCTAGTCCTCCTTATCCCGCTGCGCCGGGCACCGGCGCAGCGTAAGGTAGTGGGAGTTGTCGAACTCACTACACCGCTTTCCCTGGTCGACGCGGTTCTGTGGCGGCAGCGGTTGCTCATCGGGCTGGGAATACTTCTCACCCTTGGCCTGGGGACCCTGGGCGGATTATGGATAACACGCTCCACCCTTACCCCGTTGCAGCGGATGATATCCACCTGTCGACGTATCGCCGCCGGAGACCTCAGTCAACGTGTTAACCTCCCCGCACGGCGAGATGAGGTAGGGCAATTGGCGACAGCGTTCGACAACATGGTCGCACAAATCGAAAAAGCGTTCGCCGCGCAAAAGCGGTTCGTGGCCGCGGCAGCGCACGAGCTACGCACTCCACTCACCGCATTGCACGGTTCATTAGAAGTACTGCTGCGCGGCGCCCAAGATGATCCAAGTACCGCCACCCGGTTGGTACAGGGAATGTACCGCGAAGTGACGCGGCTGATCCGCCTCGCAGAGCAATTACTCGACATCACTCGCCTCGACTCGCCGGTGATAATCCACCGCCAGCCCGTGAATCTATCGCAGTTTCTCATCGGTTTCCTCGACCAGGCACGGCGATTAACCAGAGAACGTAGCGTTACTCTTACCACTGGAGAAGAAGCGACTATCTCTGCTGATCCCGACGCTCTCAAGCAGGTACTGTTCAACCTGGTGGACAACGCGATAAAACACACTACTACCGATGGTAAGATCAACATCGGCTGGGAGGTCAAAGAGAAGAAGATCGCGATATGGGTAGCAGATGACGGCACAGGGATTGCCCCTAACGACCTGCCGCACGTGTTCGAACCGTTCTACCGGGGAGACCGCTCCCGCTCCCGTCGCCGTGGCGGAGCCGGATTGGGACTGTCTCTGGTGCGAGCGGTAGTGGAGGCACACGATGGCACGGTAAAAGTGGAGAGCGAACTTGATGCAGGAACACGGGTGACATTACTCCTGCCCCGTTCTACATAGCAAAAGATCTTCTTAGAGGGTGATCACCTAGACGTCAGCCAGCGTGGCGAGCGCAGTGATGAACTCTATACTTGGTGTTAGCGGGTGTTGTATATCAAGTCATAGTTCTCGTGCATAACAACCACACATCGCTATGGGATGGGACTTCGGCTATAATATTAGAGTACAAAATTGGAACAAAAGGGAGTGAGCGATGGAGAAAAAAGTCCTGTTTCGCGATCTGTTGCTTAAGCACC
>CAYQFN010000107.1:0-6027 GCA_964416685.1 uncultured Thermotogae bacterium
CTTTGTAAGAAGCACGCCCCAAGGGGCGGGGAATCAACCCCTGTAGGGGATTGAAGGGAGACCGTGGAGCGTGAGGGGCGAATTGCTATTCGCCCCTCATGTGTAGTCTCGCTATTGATATGGCTTCACGATCTCTAGTACGTCGGGGAAGTCGATCCCCAATCGCTTCAGCGTCTCAACTGTAGGAACACCATCATTCGTCCACCCGCGCCGCTGGTAGGCCGCGTCACACAGCTTCTCGTACTGCTCCTCGCGGAAGGCGCGCATAACCTTCACCTTCTCCGCTGTGTTCATGCCCGTCGGATCTATCCCCACCTTCTCCTTCAACTGTTTGTCATAGCGCTCGGCGCGTGACTCGTACTCCTCCTCCGTCACCGGGCCAACGGAACGATAAGGGATCCGATCGTGCACTCGACGCCCATAGCCCAAGCGCAGGTTGAAGACGCGCTGGAAGTTGTACACGCGCTCGGATTGGAGGATGAGGTCGTCGGGGGTAACCTCGATTCCGGTGACCCCGGAGAAGAGATCGCAGTAGTTCTGCACATGATCTGGCACCTTGGCGCCGTCGATCCCGTTGTAACGAGAGCCGTTGTCCGCCGGCTCGATGTCATTCCACGGGAGCTTGCACAGGCCCATCAGCCCAAACCAAGTGCGCCACATTGGAAAGTAGTGGAGCGCTTCCGCCTTATCCTCGAAGGTCGGAATCTGGTTGTTCACCATGTCCATGAAGATCAACCACGCCTCATCGTGCTGGGGACCCTTAAGAGCCAAACCGTATCCGCCCTGCATGGCGAGGGATTCCTTGGTCACATACTCGGAGTACTCCATTCCCTTGCACTCCATCCCTATATCGTTCAAGAAATCAGGATCGGCGCCATACTCATTTACGAAATACTCCTTCATCCGCCTGATCCCACGACCAACGATCGCTCCGAATCCCTCGCCGCGACCGATTTGGTGCAATACCTCAAGCGCATCATGCGCACTTCCAAAGTGGAGATCTAGACCACCCGTCTTCTCCTTGTCCAGGATCCCAGCTTCGTAGCACTCCATGACAAACGCCATTCCTGTTGTGTAGGAGATCGTATCAAGTCCGTAGGTATCGCAGTAGAAGTTCATCTCTAAGACGAACTCGGGGTCGAAGATCCCCATGTTCGCCGAGCCGCCGGCCGTCTCGTACTCCGGGCCATCGACGACAACGTGATCGCCCTTGTACGGGCCTGTGCGAAGCTCGAAACCATCGACAGCGTGCGAGCAGGACATCGTACAACCGATCCAGCAACCGTCCGGCGTTCCTTGCGTAAACTTCTCGCGCCACACAGTAGATGAGATCTTGCCCGCATCCGGGTGGGAACCGTACCTGTAGTTCGTCACCGGTAGGAGATCGAACTCGTCCATGATCTCCACTAGATGTGACGTTCCCACGTGGCGCATGTCGTTCTGCGAGGAATCAAGGGTCAAGATCTCCTTGTTGATCCGTTCGCCGGCCTTACGCAGCCGATCCATATCCGCTGGTCCATTTGCATCTGGCTTGACGCCCGTGTGCTTCACAACCAGCGCGGCGATTCCTTTATCGCGGAAGACCGTTCCGATTCCGCCTCGACCGGCTTGCTTCACGCGTGGTACCTTGCGTTTCATGTCGAAGAAGCTGAAGTTCAAGCAGCCGATGTAGGCGTGCTCCGCCCCGACACCGGCCGAGACGGTGGAGATTGCAAGAAGGTCGCGAGGAGCATCAGATTCGGCAAACTGATGCAGCAGCTTCTCCGCGAGAACGTGCGTGTTTAGGTCAGGTTCAGTCGATTCGAGGATCTCCACCGTCCCCGCATCACCATCGATGAACAGGATGACATCCTTGTCGCTCTTCCCCTGGATCTCGAGGGAGTCCCAGCCCGAAAACTTGAGGTACGGGCCGAAGTATCCGCCGACGTTGGAATCGATAACACTCCCCGTTGTGGGAGACAGGCTGACGACAAGCGACTTGCCCGCACCAGGATAAGTGGTGATCCCTCCGATCGGCCCCGCGCCGATCACAATCTCGTTCTCCGGATCGTTCCACTTCGTATCCCCAGTGACCGCATTCCACAAAAGCCACAGGCCAAATCCGCGTCCCCCGATGAACTTCTCCTTCATCATTTCAGTTACAGGACGCGCCTCGATCTTCCCCGTTCCGATGTTCACATACAGCGTCTGATTCGCGTATCCACGCTTCACCGGCACAGGCTCATACGACATCTGAGAAATAACCCTATACCCCTCACGTTCCGCCATAGATCCCTCCTCAATGGACACATTCCAAGCTTGGTTGGCTAGCATCGTCATATGAGTTTAGGAAACAAAGAGCCAGTTCGCAAACGGGAATCCTTTTCTGCTCCCCTCACTCCAGGAAAAATGCACATTGTCCACTGCATGTCAATCTACTATACGGTTTCATTAAAGAGGGAATATAAAGAGAGTGAATCTCCTGATTGTCGGGTTACAGTGTCTATCGGTCCTTGTTTGCGCTGGTGACGTTATCACCAATGATACGGGTGAAGATGCAACGGGGCTCAGGGTTGTCTTCTCAGAGCCCGTCTTTATCACTGGATTCGGGAGCGCTCTCACATCTGTAGATCCATCAACACTCACGGAGGAGTTTGTGTTCTCGGGAGGGACTATCAAATCCTGGGACAGCCATTGGCTCAAGTGCGCAGCGCGACAGCGAGTGCGGTAGAGACCGAATTGCTGACTGGGACAGTTACACCGCAACTCCCGCAGGAAACCTGCTTGGTGATGAAGCGGAAGAATCGGCCTCTGCCACCACGGCATCTTTCGAGGGCTATTTGTTTCGAATCCTGCTGGAGAGGAATCGCAGGTGGTTCCCAACGTAAAACACTGGCCACATGAGATGCCGGCTCGCGAATACCAGACTACATTGGGGTACTTGCTGAAGAGCGTGGGCATCGATTATGACGAAGAAATACTTCGGCTCAGGATCTACCTGCACAATGGAGATGCTTTCTCGGACATGGACTACAACTTACCCCTCAAGGGTTCCTGGAATTTCTTCGTTCTACAAGTTCACCCGCCCAAAGGGGAATGCGCTCTGGAATTGTATCATGGGGAAAAGTAGTCTGTTATTGCATAGCCTACCTACTCTCTGATCAGCGCAACGCAGCTTGTCGTAGAGGTCCCGTTCTCTGCTCTTGCTCCTCACAACACACGAGAGGACCTAAATTCGTAGGTTACGTTACTGCCTTATATTCCTGTACGAATGTTTCCCATGGTCAAATGGAAGTAGTCGCTCCTAGACGAGGACTACCTTGTCGTTCTGGCCGAGCGTCAAGGTTATCTACCCCTCCGATATCCTACGAGGACATTCTGAAGGCTGTCGGTAGAGAGAGCGAAGCTACGCAGCTTGCCTCTGACATCGAAGCGGAGAATTTCGTGTTCAATCTACTGGAGTGCTAACGCGTGATCAAGCTGGACACCACCTCCTGCGGAGGCTGCCCCAAATCGTGTTTACTCAAACTGGAAATCTAGAATTGATTATCAGGATTCTGCAGAGAGCAACTGAATCGAGGCAATTGCCCCAGGATGCCCTACGATCGCTCACTGGGAACGCAAAGCTACCGATCAAGCGGTAAAGAGGATTAAGCCCATCGCGCGCCACTAATCCAAAGCTTGGATTTGTCAATAATGCACCCGCACAGCACACACAGAGCAATCCGGGAATCAATTGTCAGATGCGCTATGTCTCGCTCGAAATGCGTTTACCGTCCGCTCCCGGCTAACCCTTCACCCAGTGCTCCACCGGTTCTTCAAGGAACTCGCCGATCGGTATTCCATCTCCACCGACAAGGAGCTTGCGCCTTGGCTTGAACGCGGTGCTGAACGCGTCCATCCCCGCAAGTGTTCCCCTCGCTCGCCCGCTCTTGAGCCCCTGTAGGGGATTTACGATCAGCTACGAGAAGTTGTCTTCAAGAATCAACGATATAGTACAAGAGGGGCATATCTGTTCGATACATTGTACAGCATAAATCACGATAGAGAGCGAACTATCCAGGAACTTGGATGACTTGTGCGAAAGCGCCAAACGCGCTAGTATGTTGTATTGGGTATCCCGATTCGATTCTTGCAAGGAGAGGATAAATACAAGTTGAGAGCATCTCTTAAGCAACACCTTAAACAGCCTAAAGGCTCACGTTGTATGCTATTGTGTACTCGTAAGCTATTCAAGAAAGGAGATCTTCACTAAATGCCACGTAGAAAATCCGCAAAAAGAACCAACGGCGCGACGCTCGGCTTCGAGCAGACCCTGTGGCAGGCGGCGGACAAGATGCGCGGGCACATGGATCCCTCCGAGTACAAGCACGTCGCCCTCGGCCTTATCTTCCTCAAGTATATCTCCGATGCGTTCGAGGAACGCTATCAAGAGATCGAACACGAAGTCGAGAGGCCGGAGAGCGAGTGGTACGTGAAAGAGCCGCTGATCCGCTACGAGGTCATGGAAGACCGCGACATGTACACGATGAAGAACGTCTTCTGGGTGCCGAAGACGGCGCGTTGGCGCTACCTGCAGGAGCGGGCGAAGCAGCCGGAGATCGGAAAGCTGATCGACGACGCGATGGTGGCGATCGAGCGGGAGAACCCGTCCCTCAAGGGAGTCCTTCCCAAGGACTACGCCCGCCCGGCGCTCGACAAGACCCGCCTCGGTGAGCTGATCGACCTCATTGGCACGATCGGCCTCGGCGACGCCGAGAACCGATCAAAGGACATCCTCGGCCGCGTGTACGAGTACTTCCTGAACCAATTCGCGAGCAAGGAGGGAAAGAAGGGCGGGGAGTTTTACACCCCACGCTGCATCGTCAAGCTGCTCGTCGAGATGATCGAGCCGTTCCAAGGACGCGTCTACGACCCGTGCTGCGGATCGAGCGGTATGTTCGTGCAGAGTGAAGCGTTCATCCGCGCCCGCGGCGGCCGGATCGGCGACATCTCGGTCTACGGCCAGGAGTCGAACCCCACCACCTGGAAACTCGCCAAGATGAACCTTGCCATCCGCGGGATCGAGGCGAACCTTGGCCCGCACCACGCCGACAGCTTTCACGACGATCTGCACAAGGGTTTAAAGACGGACTTCCTCCTCGCCAATCCGCCGTTCAACGACTCCGACTGGGGCGGCGACCGCCTGCGCGAGGACGTGCGCTGGAAGTTCGGCGTCCCGCCGACGGGAAACGCCAACTTCGCCTGGGTACAGCACTTCATCCACCATCTCGCCCCGAGCGGGATCGCCGGGTTCGTCCTCGCCAACGGCTCGATGAGCTCCAACCAATCCGGAGAGGGCGAGATCAGGAAGAACATCATCGAGGCCAACCTGGTCGATTGCATGATCGCCCTACCCGGCAAACTCTTCTACAGTGTACCGATCCCGGCGTGCCTGTGGTTCATCGCCCGCGACAAATCAGGGACCCCAACCAAGGGTCACAGACTCCCCTCTTCCTTTGGGAGAGGGGCTGGGGGTGAGGGTCGTTTCCGCGATAGACAAAAGGAAACGTTATTCATCGACGCCCGCAGGATGGGAGTGATGCGCGACCGCACCCACCGCGAGCTGACCGACGAGGAGATCAAAAAGATCGCCGACACCTATCACTCTTGGCGGGGTGAATCCCCTCTCCCATTGGGAGAGGGCAAGGGTGAGGGCATGGAATACGAAGACGTCCCCGGCTTCTGCAAGAGCGCGACGCTCGATGACATCCGCAAACACGGTCACGTCCTCACCCCCGGCCGCTACGTCGGCGCTCCCCCGCAAGAGGACGACGGTGAGCCGTTCGAGGAGAAGATGGCGCGGCTAACGAAGGAACTTTCCGCGCAGTTCGCCGAGTCAAAGAACCTGGAAGAGGAGATCCGCAAGAACCTGAAGGGGTTGGGATTCGATGTCTGAGAGGAAACGGAGTTGGTCAACAGCCTGTTGCCCAACGATACCGAAGCAGTTACAGGCCGAGCTGGAGCGAACGGATGTGAGGAATGAATAATAAGAGTTCAAGGTGGCAG
>CAYQFN010000108.1:0-6010 GCA_964416685.1 uncultured Thermotogae bacterium
ACAGGTGTGCGACGTTACTTTCGATGCAACAATGCTCTACATGAAATCGTAAGTTAAAGGCCAACTCCGATTAGACCTTTGGCTTCTGCTTTTCAATGCCCCGCAGCTTGCTGCTGGGTTACTTACTGGCGAGGCAAACTCAGGGGATCAAGTCTCCAGTCAACCGTAATCACAAGGGAGGGCAAGCCGAATAGCCCACTCTCGCTCTCTCTGCAATTACGCCCGAAGGGACTCGAACCCCCAACCCCCGGTTCCGAAGACCGGTGCTCTATCCAATTGAGCTACGGGCGCGTGTGAAATCTTTGTGTCTCAATGCTGGACGATTCTCACAGAGTCCGCTTGCTACGATCTCCCACATCTATGCAGTTTGGCCGCTCCTAGAACCCAATGAACTCAACGAACCCAATGAATCAACGAACTCTATGAACTCAGGCTCTCTGGGAGGAGTGACGGGACTCGAACCCGCGACCTCTGGGTCCACAACCCAGCGCGCTAACCAACTGCGCCACACTCCCCATTTTGATAGAGCCATCTACGCCCGGGAGGATTCGAACCTCCGGCCGACGGCTTAGAAGGCCGTTGCTCTGTCCACTGAGCTACGGGCGCATCTTCTTCAAGAGCGGAAGACGGGGATCGAACCCGCATTACTGGCTTGGAAGGCCAGTGCTCTACCATTGAGCTACTCCCGCATTCAAATCGGAGAGGCCGGATTCGAACCGGCGGCCTCAGCGTCCCGAACGCTGCGCGCTGACCAAGCTGCGCCACTCTCCGATGACCCTCATCAGTTCAGGGTCACAAAGTACGTCCTCCCATTGCGTATGATGGTGAACATCAATACTGCCTTGTTATCCATGTTCTGCACCATTGCGTTCCAATCCTCGACGGATTTCACCGGTTGCCGGTTAATCTCGCGGATGACATCATCCTTCTGTAGTCCTGCCCAGTCAGCTCTGCTGCCTGGGGCAACGTCGATTATGACAACTCCGAGCGTCGATTGCAATCCCAGACTCTGAGCAGCGGCGGAGGATATCGATTCTACCGTAATTCCGAACTTTTCGATCGCATTCGTTTGTTTGGCGCTCGGAGTGTTCGCGGCGAGCTCAGCTTCGCTTGGCTTCTCGGCCAGCGTTACCTGCACCTGCAGCGGTGCCTTGTCGCGCACGATGTCCAGCGTAACTACACTGCCCACTGGCTTCGTCGAGATCGTCTTGATCAGTTCGTCGGTCGATCCGACCGCTTTGCCGTTGACCTTCGTGATGATGTCTCCCGATTTGATTCCTGCCTTCTCAGCGGGTGATTCGGAGATGATGTCTGATACGAGCACTCCTTCGCCTGCCTTGACTCCGAACGTCTCCTCCATCGCCTTGCTGACGTCCTGAATGTAGACACCGAGGTAGGCGCGGGTGACCTTACCCGTGGCGACGAGCTGATCGAGGACATCCTTCACTTGGTTGATGGGGATAGCAAAGTTGATCCCCTCGACAGCAACCCCACTCGACGACTGGCGCGCGATCAAGGTGTTGATACCAACAACCTCTCCCTGTGCGGTCACCAGTGGCCCACCGCTGTTCCCGGGATTGATCGCGGCGTCGGTTTGAATGAGGTTGTTGTAGTAGCCGTTGCCATCCGGCTTCTCCAGATCACGCCCGAGGGCGCTGATGATGCCCATCGTCACGGTATAGGACATCCCGACTGGGTTTCCGATGGCGATCGCCCAATCTCCGATCTCCAGCTTGGAGGAATCGCCCAGGGCAACGGTAGGGAGCTTGGAAGTGTCACCGTCAAGTTTTAGTACGGCAATATCCAGTTCTTTATCACTTCCGATAACGCTAGCATCCCACACCTCACCGTCTGGAGCCGTAACGCGGATGGTATCTGCGCCATCGATGACGTGCTCGTTTGATATTATTAGTTTCTGCCCCGCATAATTGATAGCGAAGCCCGAGCCGAGTGCCCGCCGCTGTTGCGTCTGCGGTGTCTGTGGCTCGCCGAAGAACCGCTTGAAAAACGGGTCGTTGAATATGTCATTGAACTGGTTTGTCACATCAACAGTGGCGGTGACATCCACCCGCACCACTGCGGGGCTTGCCGTAGCTATGGCCGCCTTGATCGCTTTTTGTCCCGAATCGGAGATCGCCTGATTTGTAGATCGACTCTCGGCAAGGACAGGCACTCCCCCCGTTGCCAAATCGACTGTCGTGTCACGAAGCTGGGTGAATGTTACGCCCGCAGCCACGATGAATGTGAACAATACACCGATTACAAAGATTCTCTTTCTGTTCATTCTATATGCCTCCTTAAGTGTGTGAATGCGTATTTGGAAAGCGCTATGATTTTACGTGTGAGGTGTGAAGATTAGATGAAGAACGTAAGGACTGAGCGTGAAACTTTATCCGGGGTAGTGCGCGCGATCGCCCTTCTCTCCGGTGGCTTGGACAGTATCCTCGCAGCTGCGATAGTTAAGCGTGCGGGGATCGATGTGATCGGCCTCACGGTGAGGTACTTCGTCAACGCTGATGAATCGCGCGAGAAGATGATCGCAGAGGCGGCACGATCGCTGCAGATTCCTCTTTGCGTCCTTGACCTCTCGCGTGAGCAACTGCACGTGATTAAGCACCCCAAACACGGCTACGGCTCTGCTATTAATCCGTGTATTGACTGTCGCATTTTGATGCTGCAGGCAGCTTCACGTGTGATGGAGGAGGAAGGAGCGCAGTTTGTGATCACGGGAGAGGTGCTCGGTCAACGGCCGATGTCCCAGCACCGCAGGGCGATGGCCATCGCTGCAGAGGAGAGTGGCCTGGGCGATCGCCTGCTACGCCCGCTGTCGGCAAACCTCCTTCCCGATACGCTGCCTGTTGTGGAGGGATGGATCTCACGAGCAGCCCTGTTCTCCATCTCCGGGCGGAGCCGGCAGGCGCAGATAGCTCTTGCGGAGGAGCTTGGCATTACCGACTACCCTCAATCGGCTGGAGGGTGCATCCTCACTGACAAGGTCTACGGTGCACGCGTGCGCGATGCGTTCTCGCATATGGGGAAGGATGCGATGGGAATCGATGAATTCCTCATTCTGCGCTACGGGCGCCAGTTTCGGATCTCCGAACGGGCCAAGGTATTCGTGGGGCGAAACGAGGCGGAGAACATGGCCCTAGCCGAGTATGTACGTGGGCGCTACGCGATTGAACCCAGCAGCGTGATGGGACCACTCACTCTTGTTGAGGGAGATCCATCCGAAGAGGAGCTATCGCTTGCTGCGAGGATTGCCGCTCGCTACTGCGACCATGATGATGGATCGACGGTTGCTCTGCAGATTTCCCGTGGTGAAACGAAGAAAGAGATCGAGGCCATACCTCTACCGGCGGACGATCCACGCCTTGCTGCCTGGCGGATCGAATTCAAGAGATAAGCGCCAGCGCCTCCTCGCGTGATGCCTGATTGGTGCGGAATATCCCACGTATCGCTGAGGTGACCATCTTCGTCCCCGGCTTCTTCACCCCGCGCAGGGTCATGCACAGGTGGGTTGCCTCGATGCGGACGAGAACGCCGTAGGGATCGAGGCGATCCATCAACGCGTCGGCGAGCTGCGAGGTGAGCCGCTCTTGCAGCTGTGGCCGGGCGGCGGCGATATCGAGCGCGCGTGCCAGCTTGCTTATGCCCACGATCCGGTTTCCCTTGGGGATGTACACGATATCCGCCTCTCCGATGAATGGGAGGAAGTGGTGCTCGCACAGGGAAAAGAACGGGATGTCCTTGCTGACGACCATCTGGTCGTAGTCCTCGTCAAAGAGAACCTGGAGGACATCAGACGGGTTACGATCGGCTTGAGCGAAGAACTCGGCGTACATATCGGCCACCCTGCGAGGTGTGTTACTGATCACCTCATCGTTTAGCTGCTCGGCTCCGATTCCCTCAAGGATCAACCTCATTCCCTGCTCAATCAGCTTCTTGTCCATCTCCCCTCCTCCTTGGGGCGGATAGTATGGCAGGCGCTCATTTGGCGCAACTGCTCTTCAGCGTGTACGCAACGCGCGCCACCCGCTCATCACAAGGCGTAGCGCAACGTAGAGGAAGATTCCCACCGCTAGCCCGAGGGCAAGGCCATTCCCAGTGCGTAAGAGCGACAACAGGAACGGAGTATGGGCATGGGCAAAGGTGTTCAGGATGGACGACTGTCCGATCAGGCCAAAGAGCAGGAAGAGGGGACGGAAGCGGAGGAGTGCGGGGTCGCCGTTGCACGCCCCGAACAGGAAGAGCAGCGGGTGCCCGATCAGGAATTCCTTGAATCTTGGTCGCGCGATGAACAGGGCCTGCAGCAGGGAGCGTATTCTCGTCTCCGTTCCCGAGACGAGACCCTCCGTGTTCCCACTGCGAATGATGATCAACACGATTAACCCTACAGAAGCGGCAAGCGTCAGACCACGCAGGAGGATCTTGCTGACGGAACAGTGTTTGGTCTTGCGCGCAGCGCGCAGGGATTTCCTCCATCCTGGCCACTTATCGCGGTAGGCAATGGCAAAGCTGAGTAGCGGTGGGAGAAGGAGTGCTACCTTCACCCCACGAAACGATGCGACCTTCAATAGGAAGATCGGCTGCGATAGGAACGCTGAGAGGAGGAGCGCGGCAACGAGTGACGTGCCCGTGAATTCAAGGACAAGGCGCAAACCGGCGCGCCAACCTGTCCTTGCCGGGGGAAGAAACAGGAGGATTGCGTAGATCGGGGCAAGGATAGTGACGAGAAGGGCATCCAGTTGACAGAGAGTGGTCGTCTCAAGGCCCAGTGGCAAGAGAGCGCCTGAACCGGACAACAGAAGCGCGGCAACCGGAAGTGATGGGATCAATCGCAGGAGGATGAGGAGAAGAAGTGAGCATACCCCAAGATGAAGGAGGATGAAGACAGCTCGACCATGCGTTGGGGGCGGAAGTGGAAGCGTACCGTTGTGGTAACCGGAAGCTTCGAGGTGTGAGAGGACATCTTTGAAGTAGGCGATCGTCTGGTCGGGTGTGTCGCCCGGGATCGGCGTGAGCACGAGCGCGCGAATTCCTCTCTCCCGTACGGCTCTCTCCCAACGGGAAGTCAAGCTAGAAAGCGATGATGTCCGCAGATCCTCATCTGGAATCTCGTGCCCACGCACGACGCTTTCATATCCATCATTCCACAGCACGCGGGTGAAAGTGGGAGCGGAGAGCTCGTGGGCGATAAGAGGGACGCCATCATATACAAGCTTTGTTACGAGTGGATCGTCGGCCGCAATGTCTCCTTCCGTCCACCAGGCGAGAAAACCTTCGTCATCCACGAGTTGCGGCGATGAACCTACATCGACGATGAGAACGGCGGCGAGGCCGGCAGCCCGGATCGCTTGCAGAGAGACGCTTGTCTCATTGGACAGTTCGGATGCACGTACCGCCACCGCGGTGACGTGCAGATCAGCAATCTGCGATAACGAAAGGCCGGAAACATCCTCCACAATACTGACAAACCCGCGATTCCTCTCCTCCCAACCGACGCGAGAGATGACAATAACAAGCGCGATCACCACTGCAACCGCAAGCAGCAGATGGCTAATGATTCTCAAGGCGCGATCCATGATCCACTACGGTAGCGGAATCCCTTTGGCCGTACAAGAATAAGAGCAACTCACGTTGCCCACCATAGAGACATATGGCAAGCATCTTCCTGGTCCTTGTGGCAGCCTCAGCATAGGCGGTTGCCGGTACTGGATCCCCGAGTGTTTGTTCCTCCGGTAGTTCTACATCTCCTACGTGGCGTCAGAAACATCTCCAGCCTGGACGCACTTACTCTGTCCCGCCGCAATGGCTGTAGGTGGAAGTACCCTCACGGGGTGCGCCCTCGGCTGGGGCAAGAAGCCGACCCAGACAACCGACACCGTTCATGATGACAACCAAGTTCAAACGGGTGTTGGTTGTCGAGCTCGTGGAGAGTGAGAGTTCACTGTCCCAATGAATACTCCCCTGCAAGCGGACGGTGTATCAAGAGGCTTTGCAAGGAGCG
>CAYQFN010000109.1:0-5994 GCA_964416685.1 uncultured Thermotogae bacterium
TCGATCAGTGCGATCTCAAATGTCAGACGGCGATGCGTCTTCCTGATGTAGGCGCGGCAGGAGGCCATGAGCGGCCCGAGCTGATAGCGAGCGTTGATCGGTACGAGGCGGGTGCGCAGCTCGTCGTCGCCGGTGTGAAGCGATATCGCCAGGTTCACCTGCGAATCTTCTTGTGTGAAGCGCTCGATTCCGGGGATGATTCCCACAGTGGAGATGGTGAAGCTGCGGGCTCCCAGGTTGAATCCCTCGTGATCGTTTAAGATGCGGATCGACTTCATCACCGCGTCGTAGTTTAAGAACGGCTCGCCCATCCCCATGTACACGATGTTGGTGATCCTCTCACCTTTTGAAGCGAGGATGCGAGCGAAGTGGAGGACTTGCGCCACGATCTCTCCCGCGCTCAAGTCACGGGTGAATCCGCTCTTGCCAGTGGCGCAGAAGGCACAGCCGATTGCGCAGCCCACCTGTGTGGAGACGCAGATCGTCCGCCGCACGTCGTAGAGCATCAGTACCGTCTCGATCGTCTCACCATCTGCTAGCTTGAAGAGTGCCTTGCGCGTCCGCCTGTCGCGGCTCTCGATCGTGCTCGCTACCTGCAAGGCGCCGAGGGGAAGCTTCTCCGCCAGCGTGGCACGTAGGGGCTTGGAAAGAGTGGTGATGTCATCGTAGGAGGGGGCGAGGTCGACGTAAACCCCGCGCCAGACCTGCTGCACGCGGAAGCTCCGCTCGCCCATGCCTTTGAGGAAGCCCGCGAGATCGCTTCTCTCCATATCGTATAAGAACTGTGCGTTCAACGTCCCCCTCCCAGGAGTTTAAGGAACTCCTCCTCGTTCAGTGTGGACACTCCGAGCTGCTGTGCCTTTGTTGCCTTGGAACCTGGGTTCTCTCCGATGACGACGAAGTCAGTCTTGCTGCTCACGCTCGCTGAGACCTCTCCACCGCGATCCTTTATCGCGCGTGTGGCCTCGCTGCGAGTCATTGTTGAGAGCGTCCCGGTGAGGACAAATTTCTTCCCTTCGAGGAGCTGATCGCTCTCTGCCTCATCTGGGCTGATGATCTTCACCCCGGATGCTAGCAGGTCGGAGATCATCTCCTGGTTCTCACTGCGGGAGAAGTAATCGACGATCCCCTCTGCCGTGCGCGGGCCGATCTCAGGGATGCTCTCAAGCACGTCCGTCTCAGCGCTCATGATCGCATCGAGGCTCTTCAAATGGCGGGCGAGGACATCGGCCGTGTGCTCTCCCACTTCGGGGATTCCGAGTGCGAATAGCAGGCGAGAAAGCGGTATCTGTTTTGATCGTTCGATCGCGGCAAGTAGGTTGCTCGCGGACTTCGGCCCCATACGATCGAGCTGGACAAGATCTTCGTAGGTAAGCCTGAAGATATCGCTGACGCGGCTGATCTTTCCGTGTTCGAGGAGCTGCTCAACGAGCTTCACCCCGAACCCGTCGATGTCGAACCCACCCTTGCTTACGAAGTGAACGATGGATTCCACGATCCTTGCCGGGCAGGAGACGTTCAGGCAGCGGTGTGCCACCTCGCCCGGGAGCCTGACAACGTCGCTACCGCAGACCGGGCATGTTGCGGGCATCACAAACTCCCTCTCGGTCCCGTCTCGGCGCTCGATCACCGCTCCGACGATCTGTGGGATCACCTCACCGGCGCGTTGGACGATTACCTGATCACCGATGCGAATGTCCTTGCGCCTTATCTCGTCTTCGTTGTGCAGCGTGGCGTGGGTGATCTCTACCCCGTGCAGGCGAATCGGCTCTAAGATGGCGACCGGGGTGAGGACGCCGGTGCGGCCGACCTGAACGATGATGTCATTCAGCTTTGTGATCCCCTGCTTCGCTGGGTACTTACCGGCGATCGCCCAGCGCGGGCTGCGTGATACCGCCCCCAGTTTCTCTCGAGAGGCGAAGTCGTTCACCTTGATCACGATTCCGTCCGCCTCGTAGGGCAGCTCCTCGCGCATCTGTTGGAATTCGTGATAGAAGGAGATTGCCGCCTCAATCCCGTGGCAGGTGCGGCGTAGCGGGTTGGTCGGGATTCCAAGTGAAGAGAGTACGTCCAGCAGCTCGCTCTGCGATGCTACTTCTATTCCTTGCAAACGCCCGTAGTCGTAGGCGTAGAAACGGAGCGGGCGGGTGGCCGTGACGTGCGGATCGAGCTGGCGCAGCGACCCAGCGGCGAGGTTGCGGGGGTTGGCGAAGGGGGCTAGCCCCTCGCTCTCCCGTTTTTCGTTCAATTTACGTAGGTCGTCCTTGTTGATGAACACCTCGCCGCGCGCCTCGATCAGTGGCGGCGTACTCTCGCTTATGTTGCGCAGATGGAGAGGGATCGAGCGTATGGTGCGCAGATTGGCGGTGACGTCCTCTCCGTTCACACCATCACCGCGCGTCGATCCACGCACCAGGATCCCGTTTTCGTAGACGAGTTCGATCGAGAGGCCATCGAGCTTCGGCTCGGCGATATAGACCACATCATCCATCTCCAGGACCTTGCGCACGCGGCGATCGAAGTCGCGCAGCTCGTCCTCGCTGAAGGCGTTGGCCAGGCTGAGCATAGGAATCGCATGGACTGCCGTGGGAAACCCGGTAGCCGGCGCCGCCCCCACGCGCTGGGTGGGGGAATCTGGAGTTATGAGATCGGGATGTTCCCGCTCCAGCACTTCCAGCCGGCGGTAGAGGGCGTCGTACTCGCTGTCCGTGATCGTTGGATTATCGAGGACGTAGTAGGCGTAGTTATGGCGCCGAATCTCCTCGCGCAGGCGATCTATCTCACGCTTAGGTTCCATCTCTTGTCTGTTGGCGGTCATTTCCAGGCGGGTAACCGATCGCAACTTGCTGGACGATCAAAGCGTCGCTTCACCACGAAGGACGCGAAGAGCACGAAGGAGTCAGAGGATGAGACAGTTGGTGCAACTGTCAAGTTTGGCGACGTTGTAAAGCTTATCGTTACATCAAGCATCCCATTGTGTTTCATTCTTCGTGTCCTTCGTGCACTTCGTGGTGAGTTTTCTTCCGGGCTTAGCGGGCGATTCGGCGTTTACAGCTCGATGCGTCCCTTGATCGCCCGGCCGAGTGTCACCTCGTCGGCGAACTCCAGGTCACGACCGACGGGGATCCCCTGTGCAATCTGGGAGATCTTCACTCCCAGCGGCTTTAAGAGCGAAACGATGTGCATCCCGGTGATCTCCCCCTCCAGCTTCGGCTCCAGCGCGAGGATGACTTCCTTTGTCCCCTCTTCCTTAACACGATTAACGAGGCTGTCGATCGCTAGATCGCTTGCCTGTACCTCGTCCATCGGTGAGATGAGCCCTCCGAGGACGTGGTACAGCCCGCGATACGTCCCCGTCCGCTCGATCTTCATGATCTCCCACGGCTGGCCGACGACGCAGATCGTCTCCTGCTCGCGCCTGGGGTTGGCGCAGATGTCGCATAGGTCATCTGCGGCGAAGTTGTTGCACCGTTTGCAGCGATGTACGTCGGTCTTAATCTTGCTGATCGACTGTGCCAGGCGTTCCACCTCGCTCTGCGGTGCACTGAGCAGATAAAACGCCATGCGCTCAGCGCTCTTGCGGCCGATCCCGGGGAGCGATTTTAGAGCCGTTATAAGCTCCTCAAGCGGTGCGATCATAGGCCAGGCATTCCTGGCAGGTTCATCCCCTGCGTTAATGGACCGAGCATCTCTTGTGCCTTCTGCTGGGCGCTCTTCTGCGCCTCTTGCACCGCGGCGACGATGAGATCGACGAGCATCTCCATCTCCTCTGGGTCGACGATCTCCTTCTCCATCGCCAGGTTCAGCAGCTCTCCCTTGCCGTTGACGGTCGCAGTGACCATGCCACCGCCAGAGCTTGCCTCAACCTTCATCTCGGCGATCTCGGCCTGCTTCTTCTCCAACTCCTCCTGGAGCTTCTTTGCCTGTCGCATCAGGTTACCCATGTTGGCCATTCCCTTCATCATTCCTCCTTCACAATCGTTCCATCGAACACTTCACAAACGAGGTCAACCTTCTTTCGCAGCGACTCGCTCGGGGTCTCCCTGCGCTCCACTCCGTCGTCCAGTCTAATCTCGACGTAGCAGTTTTCACCCACGTGCCGGCGCACCATCCCTGCAAGATACTGCAAGTTGGCCGGTTTCTCCAGGCTCTCCTTGTGGAAGGTGTGGTCGGGATGAAAGGAGATTGTCAACCTGTCGCCTGACATGCTGGGCATCCCCTCGGAGAGGAACGCGGCCATGGCGATCCGCTCCTTCTCAATTTCTTTCAGCAAGACACGCCACTTCTCAGCGAGCGCTGGCTCGATCGCAGGGTGCACGGGCGCGGCATCTGCCACTTGCTCGATCTCCTCTTCTACCGGCTCGGATGGAGTAGGCCCTTCCTCTTGCACTCGAGTGATCTGCTGCTCCTTCATCTCTTCTGGTTCCTGTCTGGCTGCGTGTGCAGCGGGCTTCGACTCGGCTACTGTCTTCGTTGTCCGAGCGATGAGCCCCTCTTTTCGCATGTCTTCAATGAGGGACAGGAGGCCCACCTCGAGGATAATGCGTCGATCGAGTGAACGGAAGATCTCCTGCTTCACATCGAGAAGGCCGCGACAGATCGCTATGTCGCGCGTGGTGTCGGAGTCCGATGTGATCATGCGGTCGCGCACGAGAGCAACCAGGTCGCTCAGGAAGGTCTCCAGGTCCTTGCCGCGATCGACGAGGGAGTCGATCGTTTCCAGCACCGACTTCTTGTCTCCATTCTCAAGCGCTCTCAGGAATCCCTCGTGAACTTCGGATCCGACCAGGCCGAGCATATCAAGGAGCAGATCCTCTGTGATCTCACTTGAGGAGTAGCTCGCCGCTTGTTCGAGCATGACGATGGCATCGCGCATTCCACCATTGGCCCGCCGTGCGATGAGCGAGAGCGCCTCATCTGTGATCTTGACCCCTTCTTTCTCGGCGATCTCAGTCAAGTGGGAGGCAATCTTTGCAGATGAAATCTTGCGGAAGTCGAACGCCTGGCAGCGGGAGATGATCGTGCGTGGGACCTTGTGCGGCTCGGTGGTGGCGAAGATGAACACAATGTGCGGCGGCGGCTCCTCGATCGTCTTCAACAGGGCGTTGAACGCCTCGTTGGTGAGCATATGCACCTCGTCGATGATGTACACCTTTGTTTTCAGGTCGGTCGGGGCGAAGGCCACTTCGTCGCGCAGGCGGCGGATGTGATCGATCCCGCGGTTGGAGGCGCCGTCGATCTCCATGATGTCAAGCGAGCGATTCTCCATGATCGTCTTGCAGTTGGCGCAGGTATTGCACGGCTCACCGTCCTGCGGGGAGAGGCAGTTCACCGCGCGGGCGAGGATGCGGGCGATCGAGGTCTTACCGATCCCTCGTTCGCCGGAGAAGAGGTAGGCGTGCGCTACATCGCCTGTCATCACCGCGTTCTTGAGTGTGCGAGTGATCTCCTCCTGACCGACGACCTCAGAGAAGCGCTGAGGACGATAGCGTCGGTAGAGAGAGATGTGATAGAGTTCTTTGGTCACTTCTTGGATCACCGTTCCTGGTCGGGGAGACTGGATTTGAACCAGCGACTTCCTGCTCCCAAAGCAGGCGCGCTACCAGGCTGCGCCACTCCCCGTGCTTACCGTGATTATAGAAGCCAAGAGCCGCGCGATCAATCCGTGGCCTGGAAATCCTAACTAGAAAACGGCTCCTCGCTGTCTCGAGTGGGTTAATTTCGGTTCGCACGGGACGGATGCCGGTTGCGAAGTAAGACCGGAGGGCACAAAGAATTCACCACGAAGAGTGAAGGACTTCCTAGTGAGCTGGGGCCCAGCGGAGAATTGTCCTGGGATTCAACTTGAAATGCAGGTTTTGACCTGCAGGTCAAAATGAAATTGGCGGAATACCCCGTAGTCTTGCTAAAGGGATAGTCAATTCCAAGGGATTCCTTTATTGAGCTTCTGACTCTTTCGTGCCCTTCGTGCCTGCCTGTCCTTCGGACGAAGAC
>CAYQFN010000110.1:0-5972 GCA_964416685.1 uncultured Thermotogae bacterium
GTGGTTACGCTCGAATCGTTCGATGAGATCGATGACTTCCCGTGGAGCGGCCATCCCTGTTTTGCCTGCTGGAGCTGTTTCCACATTGTAGTGAATAGTTTATAATGATTTACATTCCCGCACAAGCGTGGCAATGAACTACCCCGCCGCAAGCGGACGGTGTATCAAGAAGCTTTGTGAAAAGCACGCCCCAAGGGGCGGGGAATCAACCCCTGTAGGGGATTGAAAATCTTGCAAGCATCCGTTCCGATTTTCCTTCGGGGGCATGATCATTGTGAATCTGCTAGATCTTACAATGTGATGCCTCTTAGAATCCCATGTAGAACGAGATGATCGGGACGGCGACAGCGCCAGCAGGGATTCCCGCGAGCCCTCCCCAAAACGCTCCGGCAAGAAGGCCCATCCCCACTGTCTGGGGGTAGTTGAACGATCCCCAGTAGCCAGCTTCCACTTCGATGACATGAAAGGCGATCACAAACGTCAGCGCGAAGCTGATCCCGCCAACAACGGCGCCTGCAAGCGCTCCCAAGCCGGCTCCTAGAATCGGGGACGGAAGTCTAGAAGGTTTCATGCTAAGTGTTGTGTCAGCGACCCATCTTCCGGCCACGGCGCCCGCAGCGGCGGCAATTCCGCTTACCGGAATCGCAACCAGAAGGCGGTTGGCCAGGGGCGTGCCTTCTGGAGAGATAAAGAACGCGGCTGAGCCCGCTATTCCTAAGGATAGGAGCGAGGCGCCAACGGTTGTCCATGTTCGGACGGCGTCGGTCTTGTTCGGTTGCAGATCCTCTCCGATGGCTGGCAGGGCCGGCATCAACGCTGCCAGGATGACGCACAGCAGGTTCCGTAGGGATTTCATAGTGTTTTCATCATAGGACGGAAGATCCACGCTCGTCAAGTCGATCGATGAATGCCGCCGTCAAGCCCTTGTTCCGTTCCTCTTCACGGTTTGATATCGAGCTTGACGTGCAGGAAACGCTCCCACTTGAGAGGGCTGTCACGGTGGAAGACAATCCGCAACCTGCGATCCCGGGCAAATCCTATGTCTAACCTATCCTTCCCTTCGAGCCTGATAATTCGCGCCTCAGAGATGGAGAAGGACCTCTCCCCCACATGAAGTGCCCCATCGCGATAGACCACCTCTCCGGAAGCTACATGGGAGAGGTCTTCTCCTCCCACAAGGAGATCAACAGAGCCGATTGACGCGAGAGTGTCTGTGCCCAAGAAGAAGTTACTCTCCGTGAGGAAGGAGACAAACTCTCGCAGCGGAACAGCCGTCCCATCGCTTGCGTGGACGTTCAGGCTTCGATCGATCGACCACTCGGCGTGGCAGTGCCCACAGCGGATCTCGCGCCCGCGTGCAGTGATTCCCCCGATCGTGCGGCAAGCGGGGCAAGCCCATATGAGGCGCTCCAGCCCACGCGTACTACGGGGAAATCGCGTATGCCCGGCAACTGGAATGCTGACATGGGAGAGCGTATCGGAGACGCTCTCGGGAGCGGACGGTGGAAAGAAGCGCACACTAATCCTTCCAGGAAGCGGATACCCACTCCAGCGAGGATAGACGGCGTAGCTCCCCTCTACATGCGCAGCAACCAGCGGAACGCCTGCTCGCTTGAGGAGACGCCTCACCGTGAGATTGATCGGGAGAGGGTTTCCATCCCACGTGCGTTCGCCTTCTGGGAATATCCCGATGATCTCGTCATCCTTGAGTGCGCTAAGGAACGCCCGCACGGAAGCGGAATCAACACGGTAGCGACTTGTGGGGATCGATCCCATGGCGGTGAAGAACCATCTTCCCGCTCTGGTGCGCATCATCTCTCCCGTAGTGAAAAAGCGCACGTAGCGACCACTTGCAGCAACGAGGAAGACGGGATCAAGGTAGGACGCGTGATTGCAGAGCAGTATGTATGGCCCGCCGCGCGGCAGGTTCTCCTCTCCTTCAACATCGAGCGGAAACAGGAGACGAACGATCAGTTTTCCCAGAAGGTAGACGATGGTGAACACAATCCCCGGGCCTGGGACATCTCTCCGTGACCGGAAGAAGAACGGTACGTTCTTCTTGTACTCGTCGTATGCGTTACCGTAACGGCGTGCAAGGACACGCTCTTCGTGCAGAAAGGCGTAGGCGGCCCACAGTAGAAAGAAACCAGGAACGATGATCGTAAGGCTCGCTACCGATCGTACAAGCAGCCCAAGGCCGAGAAGATAGGCGGTGAATGCCAGATAGAGAGGGTGACGAGAAAGAGCGTACGGCCCTTCACGTACGAGCCTCACCGGTGGCAGAAACGCGAGAGGGAAGCCTCCTCCACGTAGGTAGAGGGTAACAGCACACCAGCAAGAGAGGATGAGACTTGTTAACAAGAGAATACCTGCGATCGGAATCGAGATCATCGCAGGAATAGATGAGAACGAAAGTGCCAAGTCGAGGCTCATTGCTAGAAAGACAAGAACAGAAGGAAGGGCAACCCAATAAAGGACGAGCATTGCTGCAAAGACTAGCCACTTCCTGTTACGCGCTTTTTCATCAGCCATCGCCAGCCCTCCAATAGCGGCATCTCCGAAAGGCTACAAGAAACCGAGCCCTCTTGCTAATCGATAGGCCCTATACTGGGAAGGATGTAGAGGAGGATAGCCAAGTACTGGCAGATGCTCCCTGCAAGGACAAACAGGTGCCAAATGGATGGTTGTATGGAAGTTTCTTCCACGCGCAAAAAACGACCCCCACGCTATACGCAAGTCCGCTGGTAAGGAGAAGGATCAATCCACCATACGCTATGTTAGCGATCAACTGTTTGGATGCCAGTACGATGAGCTACCCCATCAGCAGGTAGGTCATTGTTGAAAGTATTCGGAATCGTCCGATAAATAGAGCACTGCGAACAATGCCGAGTGAGACACCCACCAGATGAGTCTCTTCAGCATCCCTGGGCCTCCTATCACAGTCTGAGAATACTGGACGGTCGATGCTGCGAGCAACTGCAAGCAAACGGGGGAGTGTCCCTCGCTCTTCTTTGGTGTAGTCTGTTTTCTCACCGAGAGGGTTGACAAAACGGCTCTTGGTGAGTACCCTATCGCTTCCGATATATCGAAACCGAAGACAGGAGCATAATGAGACGAGGATTTCTTAGGTTCTATGTGTTAAAGCTTATTTCAAAAAGTGAGTCCCCAATCTCTGGATACACTTTAATGAAAAACATTGAGAAAGAAACAGGATTCTGGCGTCCATCCCCCGGTTCCATTTACCCGCTCCTCGCCTCTCTGGAAGAGGGAGGGCTGATTGAACACTGTGAGGAGAAGGACAAGAAGCTGTACTCGCTTACAGCAACAGGCCAAGAGTCCGTAGAGCGCGCGCAACAGGCAAAGGAAGAAGCGATGCACAGCGTGCGCCAATCGATCCGTGTCTACGGCGAACTGTTTGGAGAGGAGATAGCGGACGATCTGCAATGCCTCGCAGAGGCCGGCCGAAGCGCTCGATCGATCACTCCGCAGCTTGGCCGCTCGCTTGAACAGCTACGTTTGGTGTTGCACGCAATCGTTATGCAACAACCATCTGCTGCAGAAGTAGATGGAGTACAAAGGATTTTCGATCATGCAATCGAGGAGTTGAAGGAATATGTCAAAAGTGATTGAAGTAAAGGATTTAGTTAAAGTTTATCCAAACGGTACCCGTGCTGTTGACGGGATATCATTTTCTGTGGATGAGAAAGAGGTATTCGGTTTCCTTGGACCAAACGGGGCGGGTAAATCAACCACCATTAAGACCCTAGTTGGGCTCATACGCGCGACGAGCGGTGATATGTATCTTGGTGGGGTGGACATCCGCAAACATCCGGAGGAGATCAAACGGCAGACGGGTTATGCATCCCAGGAGACAGCCATCGATGATCGCCTCACCGGGTGGGAGAACATCACCCTGCAGGGACACTATTACCACCTCCCCAGTAGAGAGATCGCGAAGCGCAGTAAGGAGGTTCTGGAGATCTTCGACATGTACGAGCGACGTAATGATCTCGCCGATAGCTATTCCGGAGGGATGCTTAAGCGCTTGGATATCGCGTGTGCCCTGATTCATCGTCCTCAGATTCTGTTCCTCGATGAACCGACCCTCGGCCTCGATGTACAGACACGCCAGGTGATCTGGCACTACATCGAACACCTTCGCGAGGAGGAAGGGATGACGATCTTCGTCACTACTCATTATATGGAGGAGGCAGACTCTCTCTGTCGGCGGCTGGCGATCATCGATCATGGAAGGATCATGGCCCTGGACACTCCCGGGGCCCTCAAGTCGCAGATCGGTGGAGATCTTGTCACTGTCAGGTTTGCCAGCAAGAATGGAAAGGTGGATGCATTGCTGAGCAATATACGGACACTGCCGAATGTAAAAGAGATCAAAGTAACAGAGGAAGGCATTCATCACATTACTGTGGAACAGAATGGCGATCAACTGGTCCCTGCGATTGTGCGAGCAGCTGACGAACAGAATGTGGGGGTCCAATCCATCCGCCTCAAGCGCCCCACACTGGACGACGTCTACCTGCATTTTACCGGGCATGAGATTCGTGAGGAAAAGGGAGACCGTGAGGCTCAAGGGAAGGCACGCAGGATGAAGAGCAGGGCGAGGAGGTAAACAAATGACGATTTTTGCTGATACTTGGTACGTAGCGAAGCGTGAGATGATAAAGTTCTTCCGCGCACGGGTGAGGTTGATTGTCTCCCTGATTCAACCAGTGGTCTGGCTAGGCCTCATGGGAAATATGATGCAACGTTTGACGGACAATCCGATGATTGCTGAGACATTTGGCACAAGCAACTACCTGGCGTTCATGACTCCAGGGATCATCATCATGACCGTCCTGATGGGCGGAATCTCTGGTGGGACGTCGATCGTATGGGACCGGAGAATTGGGTATCTAGAGAAGCTGATGGCCGCGCCGATCAACCGCGGGGCAATCCCGTTCGGGAAGATGCTCGCCATAATGCTCCAAAATGGTATTCAGGTGCTGGCGATCATCATCATTGCAGCGCTGTTAGGGGTTCCCTTCCAATGCGGTTTTTGGGGCCTTATCCCCATTCTCTTTATAGCGATGATGTTTGGAGGAATTTTGAGCAGCTTGGCCCTTTCGCTCGCTGCATCGATTAAGACGATGGAGACGTTGATGGCCCTCATGAACTTACTCATGATGCCGCTCATGTTCGCGAGCAACGCCATGTTCCCGACAACGATGATGCCAAGCTGGCTGGCGGTGATCGCCAAGATCAATCCAGTAACCTATGCCGTCGGGCCAATTCGCGAGCTCGTCCTCCACGGCTGGAACTGGGGGAAAATCCTCCCCGGTGCCGGGGTGACCCTCGGGCTCCTCCTCGTGCTCATGCTCGTAAGCCAGATCGTGTTCAAGCGCACAACGACCGATTGAGCACATTGTCAAGAAGCTAACCCAGCTTGCATAATCTTACATGTCAAGCATTTCTTGATTCCTCCCACTCCAGGCAGGGTAAACGGATAAAGGGTCCTTCTTCTGATACTCGCTTGCTAGAAGCAAATGAGAGGATCAGAAGGAGGGCCTAATGGGCAAAAAGGACGTCAGGTGATTGGTCAATACAAGGCTCTTCTGTACAGCGGATCCAGTTTATCAGAGAGGCAATACAGGTAGAGACAACGAGGAAGGAGGAGGAGTTTTCCAGGGAGAAGGCATCGGGCTAAGGTTTATGTACAGGGTTCCTAAGAAGAGGGCGTACTCCCTATCGAGGGTTGATATCTACCCGGAACGCGGTGAAGCAGTGTGCCGCTGTTTTGGGAGTGCTGGCTGTTCCAGCATCGAGCCGGTAGTCGAACGATTACATGTGGACTGAAAGACGGTGAAGGAGATCGATAAGGAGCAGTTAGTCGAAGCGTACTTGGAAGGGATTTTGCCTTACTGTAACGGATGTTCCCCCTGTCAAACTGATAGAGTCGTTTCCAGACAGGGTTG
>CAYQFN010000111.1:0-5944 GCA_964416685.1 uncultured Thermotogae bacterium
GGCTTTTCGGCACGCGGTTCGTCGACCTGCTCGATCACTTGAAACGGGAGAACGATATTGCAGACCTCGTTTGTCTTCCCATTCCAGACGAGTTCCACTTCTCTTTTGTCCTCAAACAGAAGAAAGCGGTACTTGTCGGGAAGCGGCTTATCCGCTTCGATATAGCGGATGATCTCCTGCTTCTCCTGATCAGTCAGTCTCGCCATTCAAGCATCCTTTGTTCCTCATTCTACAGATACACCCAAAGCATTAAGCTGAACCTACATTTCACGCTTCTTTTCCTTGTCGACGACGACAGCATAGCACGCCCTCCCCACAGAAATCAAGAAATACTCGATGATCTCCGGCGTCGAGTCGGCGAGGATCCAAGGATGTAGATGCACGGGATTCTCCGAATGGGCTACATGACGGATTCATTGTGAGCCAGCGCGCAGTCCCCTGAAGGTCTATGTTGACTTTCTCCGGTTTTGTCGTGCGAGTAAGTCCCCATTCTAAATCGCCCTATGTGCCAGATCGGCACCAGTCGCTGAGTATCGTGAGCGTCTTTTCGGTAGCGTCAAGTTCCACTTCCACTCCGATCGGCATGGTCAACATGGGATGCGTGTGACTACAATCGAAGTCTGCCAGGAACGGGATCTCTTGGCCGTTGAGGACCTCCTGCAGTATCTGGTAGGGTTTCACGCCTGTGCCCCTGTCTTTGAACAACTCGTGCTTGCCGAGGATGATCCCAGAAACTCTGTCGAATACGCCGTTCACCTTGAGGAACGAGAATGAGCGCTCCAGCGTGGCTGCATCTTTCATCGAGTCCTCGATGAACAGTATGTCTCCCTTCTCCACTTGCGGCATGTACTCGCTGCCCCAGAATCCCTGCATGGTGTTCAGGTTCCCACCGATCAGCCTGCCCCGTGCCACGCCCGGATAGACTGTTATCCACTGGTTCTCGCGTTGTTGCTTAGGGCGATCCTGCTTTTCCCAGTTGATGAACTCATCACTCCAAGAGTATGGAGGGGAGTAGGTGAACGGAGCTGGGGCAGGATCTACGAGCATTTGCTCGAAGCTCTCGTACGTTATGTCGACGAGCGGTGCAAACTCCCCGAAGGAGGCGACCAGAGCCGGGCCGTAGAACGGGATCAACCCCGTCTTTGCATGTACTGCCAGCAGAATGGCCGTTACATCCGAGTATCCGATGAGGATCTTTGGATCTGCGACCAGCGCATCGTAATCGATATAGGGGAGAAGCGAGTTTGAGTTCATCCCTCCGATGGTGGACATGATGCAGCGTACCTTGGGATTGCGGATCAGGTCATTCAGTTCTTCTGCTCGTTCCACGATCTTCCCTGAGCGGTAACCGGCGCTCTTGCCGGTCAGGTTGCCCGCCAGGAGCTGAAACCCCTTGCCTTCCAGGTAGGCTTTCGCGCGTTCAAACCGCTTTGGAGCAAACGATGTCGCTGGAGACGATGGGGAATAGAATCCGATCATGTCGCCTGGCTTCAGCGCACTCGGCCTGATCAACTCATTGATCATCACAATCTCTCAAACAGGATCTCAAAGCTCGTAATGTTCCTGTACTGCTACTTGCAGCCTCCGACACGGGCGTTCTTGCGCACAATATCATGCATCCCATTGCCTTATACTGTAGCAATTCTCTTGCTCTACAGCGCGACTTCCAAGGCTATTTCGGCCATCACAGGGAAATCGCGCTCGCGCTGCTGTGCGGTCGCGCTCTCGCCGGTTACGATACAGTCGCTCACGGTCAGTATGGAGAGGGCATCGACGCCGAGCTTGGCGGCGAGGGTGTACAGCCCGGCCGTCTCCATGTCGACAGCGAGAACACCGTACGCTGCCCACTTCTTCCACCACTCGGGATCGTCTTCGTAGAACGTATCCGAGGAGAGGACCCCTCCCACGTGCGCGTTGACCGCGCGGAGCTGCGCTTCCTCGTAGGCGCTGCGCAGAAGATGGAAGCTCGCGGTCGGTGCGTAATCCATCCCGGAGAAGCGGAGCCTGTTGATGTTTGAGTCCGTTGAGGTGGCCATGGCGAGGATGATATCGCCGATCTTCAGATGTGGCTGGATCGCCCCGCACGTTCCGATGCGGATCAATGTCTTCACGTGGTATTCGCTCACAAGCTCGTTCACGTAGATGGAGAGGCTCGGAATGCCCATCCCACTTCCCATGATCGATACCCGCTTGTCCCCGTAGAGGCCGGTGTAGCCAAGCATCCCGCGGACCTCATTGAAGCAAACAGCGTCCTTCAACATCTTCTCCGCGAAGTACTTAGCTCGTAGCGGGTCTCCCGGCAGAAGGACGGTTGGAGCGATCTGCCCTTCCCTTGCGCCAATATGTGTGCTCACCTGACACCTCCTTTAGTCCCCTGTAGGGATTGATCTCTCGCCCACCCTTGGGCCCTGCTTCTCACAAGGATTGTTGTGATGCACTGTCCGCTTGTAGCGGGGCAGTCCACTGGAATATGGCCTCCCTACCAATACCTATACCGGTGCTCTGCGTACAAAGAGCGTCGCCTTCCAGAATCCAGGCCATCTGGTAGACTACATGCAGGAACTGCGCAGCGCAAGACAGGAAGTGACATCATTCTCTTGCTTCAATCCCCTACAGGGGTTGATTCCCCGCCCCTTGGGGCGTGCTTTTCACAGAGCTTCTCGATACACCGTCCGCTTGCCGCGGGGTAGTTCATCGTGATCACCGAGTGATTGCACACAAGCCTACGACAAAGCACTCTTATCATCGATCTGACGAATGACCTGGCACGGGTTTCCTGCGGCGAATACGCCCTCTGGGATGTCGCCTGTGACCACACTGCCAGCGCCGATAACTGAGGCAGCGCCTATGTGCACGCCGGGAAGGATGATCACTCCCCCGCCGACCCAGACATCGGAGCCGATATCAATCCCTTGAGCGAACTCCCGCCCCATGCGGCGCTGTGATGCACCCAAGGGATGCGTAGCGGTGTAGATCTGTACAGCTGGCCCGAACATGACATTGTCACCGATGCTCACCCTCGCTGGATCCAGGATGACGCAGTTGAAGTTGAAATAGACATTACTTCCAAGAGCGATGTTGACTCCGTAGTCGCAGTGGAAGGGAGGCTCGATCCAGATGCCATCGCCCACGGTTCCAAACAGCTCTGTCAGAATGCGTTCGCGCAGCTCGCGCTCGGCATCATGGGACTCATTAAGCACTTTGCACAGCTTTCGCGCCCGTCGCCTCGCTGTGACAAGCTGAGGATCCATTGCGTCATACACCTCGCCGGCGAGCATCTTCTCCTTCTCAGTTAGCATGTGAATTACCTGTTCTATACATCTGGTCGAGTCGTCGTTTTCTCAGTCCCAAAGCATCCTACTACAATAACCTAAAGCACGAAAGGCCGCAAGAGAAAAATGCGGGCGCTCATAGCCTTGGTGAACCAGAATTGTTCACGCGGGTGCCTAGCAGCCTGTTCAATGTGCAAGTTTCCGTGGCCAAGCGATCACCGCGTTTTGGTTTCGCCTGCATGGCGCTGTTTCAAGTCTTTCCAAGCCCAACGCTGCAAGGTGCTGCTCATACCATGCCAGGCTCAGAGGAGAAACTTTCGACCACAGCCCGCTGCTGTACAGGCTCAGCACCATGATCCCATCTGGCATCAACACCCGCCTCAGTTCTTGCAATGTCCTCTCAGGCGAAGGCAGCGTCTCGAGCAGGCCCAAGCAGATGACCACATCGAATTCCCCATCGCTAAAGGGCAATCCCTGCCGAAGATCGGCAACCTGGAACGCAACCCGTTCCTCCAAGCCACGTTGTTTCGCCTCCTCAATAGCGGTTGTGATCATCCTCTGTGACCAATCCACTCCCACCACCTGGCCGCGAAAGCTAGGCATGGAAGCAAGCGTCATTGGTAAGTCGCCGACCGCTGTTCCTACATCGAGCACCCTTTCGTCACCCCGCAGGTCTAGCTTGTCAATGAGTCGGTGCCATGCGCCGGTCTCCCTGTGCACGCCGAAGAGCTTTGGTCCCACGTGATCATAGACAAATAGCATCAAGCCTTTTCCGAAATACCGTCCGTCAGTAACCAGCACCAACAGGATGACAAGCACAGCTATTCCGAGAAGAGTGAGACCAATCCACAACACAGAGCATCCCCTATTCCTGCGATATAGACCTCATGGAACGAGCATTACATGCGCAAACGCGATGGCTGTCGCGGTATGCGCCCTTTGGATTCTTAAGCTGATCGTGCAAGGGAGGAACACGACTACGTGCCATCACAGGTCAACCACAAACTCTCCATCCTTGTAGACGAGCTCATCGTCAACGTGAATCTGCCCGCCGTCCTTGAGGTCGCAAATCATGTCCCAGTGAATCGACGATTCGTTCACGCTCCCGCTCTCGGGGTATCCCGCGCCGAGTGCCATGTGGAAGCTACCGCCGATTTTCTCATCAAATAGAGTGTTTCCTGTAGCACGGGTGATCCCCTTGTTCGTTCCGATGGCGAATTCCCCCACGTAGTGCGATCCCTCATCGGTGTCGATCGTGCTCAGAAGGAACTCCTCGTTCTTGTCCGCTGTTGCGCGCACCACTCTTCCCTTCTCAAACCACAGGTGCACACCATCGACGCGACGTCCCTGAAAGGTCGTGGGATAGGAAAAGCGCACGTGCCCCTGCACGCTATCTTCCACCGGTCCGGTGAAGACCTCGCCGTCGGGCATGTTGTTCTTACCGTCGCAGTTGATGAACCTGCGGCCAGCAATGTTTAGGTTGAGATCGACGTCGGGGCCGATGACATGAATCTTCTCCTTACCAGCGAAGAGATCGACGATCTTCTGCTGCCACTCGGAGAACTTCTTCCAGTAGCCGACCGGGTCATCGATGTTGGGAAGGCAAGCCTTGAACACGAAGTCCTCGTACTCAGACAGGCTCATCTCGGCATCCTGGGCGTAGGCGTTTGTCGGATATAGCGTTGTCACCCACTTGAACCTTCCCAGCGCGGCGCGCTGCATCACCTTGGCCATGATCTCCTTGCGCGCTCGGCTGCTGATGACCATCTTCTCGGGCGGGATGTTCGACAGGCCCTTCGTGTTGAGCGCGCTCATCAGGGAGATGCTGGCGTCGTAGGTCTCCATGACGAGCTTCATCGGCTCGGGAATGTGCGAAAGCTGTTCATCGGAGCCGTACGAATAGAGGATCTCATCCGCATCGGGAAGGGATACAAGCGTAAGCGGGAAGCCTCCCGCTTGGATCACCTTGATGACGATTGCCTTCAACAACGGCTCGGCGACCGCGCCTCCCTGAATGAGAACCTTATCCTTTGGCTTAATCATCACTGAGTAGTTAACGAGAACATCGGCGAGCTTTTCGATTCGCGTATCTGGCATCTACGTTTCCTCCTTCTCTTCTCGGGAGCTGCCCGTTTCCGATGCAAACAGGGTCCCGAAGCTATGCAAACATCGCGCTTTCGTAGCGGAGTAGCTTGCCTGCCACGTTCGGCCTGATCCTACAAGCTCAATGTTGGGCACCCCAGCGGAGTAAGACTCCACGGGGCAGGCAGGGACGCAACGCTACGATACAAGCATCAATGTACTGACCGATGCTGAGCATGTGCACCCTAGATTACTTGTCTATTCATGCTGATACAAGCCCAGTGCCTTCTAGCCGCTGCCATCATCGGCATGCGCCATTACCATCGCCCGTGAGTAGCGATAATAAAGGGCAAGATCTATCGCCACCATCAACAGGTTGAGTGCGTATAAAGCGGTTACCCAATCCGGGTTTGATGTGAGCTTGTGCCCTATTCCGCAGGCATAGCCAATCATGATCAGGATCATGAACGTCGGGCTCTTTCCGGCTACTTGGTGCGTGCGCAAGGCCTTGACGATAGAGACAGGCCAACTGAGACCAAAGCAGACTAACATCCCAACCTCAAGTAAGCTCATCATGTGTATGGATGATC
>CAYQFN010000112.1:0-5914 GCA_964416685.1 uncultured Thermotogae bacterium
TCTGTGCCCACGAGGCAGACACGCCTGTGTGCGAGGATGCTTCTTGCTCTCTCATGACCGATCACTGACAACGCATCACTTGTCATGCGTCACCCTCCTCAGCAAGGAACTTGGGCAGTTCATCGAGGCTGCGGATGTCGCCAGCGCTTCCATCGCGAGAGAGACTGATCGGGATGAGGCCAGCCGCGCGCGCGGCGTCTATATCCTCCGGCCTATCTCCCACGTAGTAGCCACGCGTGGTGTGGAGGCGTTTCATCATCGTAAGGAGCATCGCTGGAGACGGCTTGGCGAATCGCAACTCTGTCAATGTGCTGCCCCGTCCGAGCCACACGCGAAACACGCGCTGTAGCGAGAAGTGCTCGATGATGCGGTCAACAACCGCTTGAGGAGAGTTGGATGCAAGGCCCAGCAAGTACTGCTTACTTAGTTTGACAAGGACTTTAACATCAGGAAAGAGCTTGATCTCACCGCGCTCAAGTGCAGCAAGTTTGTAGGCGATATAGTTTTCATCCCGTCGTTCCCACAACAGATAGGGATCACCGATTCCGAATTTCTTGCATACGGAAGCGGCGTTATCGCGCATGCTTGAGATGTACAATGCTTGAATGTTCTCATCGCTCGGGTTGATACCAAAGTCTGTTAGGGTACGCACGAACGAGTCGTGAAACCATGTATCGCCGGGGCGATCTGAGTCGAGGATTACCCCGTCCATGTCAAAGCCGATGAGTTCGCTCACGCGCCGATCACTGTTCGCTCTATCTTAAGTCCGTGTTCCATCAAGCCAGAGAGGAATGGCTGCGTGGGAACACACGTCTCCTGCGGAAGGGCGCCCTGTGCCGCGATCTGTCCGCGCGCGATCATCAGTGCTATCTGCGCGATGGGGAAGCCAGTGGTGCGCATCATTGCCGACAGGCCGCTCGATTCATCGTAGTTGTCGATCATGTCATAACGGACTTCGCATGGCTCTCCAGCCATCGTCCCGCGTGCGCTCACCCGCAGCAAGACAACGTCCGGCTCGCCAAACGATAGGTGCTCGCGCAAGAGATGCACAGCGAGCGCACGCGGGACGACGTCCGTGCCGTCGATCTCGTGTGGAGCGCTGTCGAAGAAGCCGAGGTCGGCCATCGCCCTTATTTTCTCCAGATGGCCGGGGTAGCGGATCGTCTTGTAGTCAAGGTTCTTCACCCGGCCGTGCATTGTATGGGGAAGCGTGGAACTCCCGCCGGAGGTGTGGAAGGCCTCCAGTTTGTCGTACGGTTGAGGGAAGGAAATCTCTTCGGGCTCAGTGAGTGAGGGAACGGTGACGATCTTCCCATCGCGCAGCACGGTCGATGGTTCCATGTATTCGTTGATCAGACCGTGCGGCGAAAAGACGATCTGGTAGCCAAGTGGTGGGCGCGGATGCTGCGGAAGACCGCCGACGCGGATGGACACGGTGTGCGCGGTATCCAGATCTCCCACCGCAGCGGCGGCGAGGATGTTCACCAGGCCCGGAGCAAGGCCGCAATCGGGGATGATCGTCACTCCCGCCACTCGCGCCTTGGTATCGAGGGCGAGCTCACCGGCGACAATCTTGTTATTACCACCGAGGTCGCAGAAGGAGGCCCCCGTCTGCACCGCTGCCTGTGCCAGGCTGAGATTGAAGAAGTAGGGCACGGCGCTGATCGCAACGTCGCACCCGTCCATCGCCTCGCGCACCGCGCGCGGGAGACTGACCTCAAGCCTGCGTGGGATGATCCTCGTGTCTCGCAGGCGCTCGGCGATCGTCTCAGCGCGAGAGATTTCCCGATCAGCAACGACAATCTGGTCTACGTCGTCATGCGAGGCGAGGTAGTGGGCTATCGCCTGTCCCATCATCCCCGCGCCGATAAGCATGATCTTCATTCGCGTTCCTCCTTCATCATCTATATTAACCCATCGCGCATCTTATTTGTCCACTCATTGTTCTTCCGGGAGAGGACGCTTGCGGAAGAGTCCCCCTGAGCTGTCCCACTCCAACGGCCGCATTGCGGGTGGCGACGTGAACGATCCCGCTTCCTCAAGCTGCATCGTCTGTGCGTCATCCGGGGCTATGAATCTACCTTCCGCCGACCCTGAAAGCGTTTCCCGCGGTTGGTGCTGTGAATGTGTAGTATCTCCAATTATGAGATCTTTCTTGAGGGTAAGATCGCCGCTCACTTGGACGGTGACGTTCGTGCCGGAAAACCACAGCACAGTCGATGCGGAGAAGTCACCGCTCTTCGACATGTTTGCATCCGGCTCAGCGTAGGCGATCCCTGCGGCAACAGCGACTATCAACAGGATGAGTAACGCATGTTTCACAATCGCTCCTCTCTCAAATGGCTAACCAGGCAGAGTATACCGTGCGACGCGCGCTTGTCTAAGCACTGTGACTCGCCACGAGTGGGCTGATCCCCCTAAGGCTCTTGCTAGGGGGGGAGTATGTTGGTATCTTTGAGCGACTCTAAAAGGAGGAATCATGGCGGAGCGTGTTGCGATTATCGGTGGCGGAAATTTGGGGACAGCGATTGCTCGTGGCCTGGCAGCTTCGGGCAAGATGAGCGAGGATAAGATCACGATCACCCGTCGGGCGATTCATCTGCTGGACGAGCTCAAGCAGGAAGGCTTTCGCGTTGAGGGAGACAACATCGAAGCGGTGCGTTCAGCGCGCGTCGTCTTGGTTACGGTCCGTCCGAGCCAGTTGAATGCTGTTCTATGCGAGATCGCCCCGGCCCTTGTGGAAGGAGAGCACCTGCTGATCTCCACCGTCTCCAACGCGGCCATCGCCGAGATCAAGCGGCAATTAGGGAAGGAAATCGCTGTTGTAAGGGCGATGCCCAACATCGCCGTCTCTGTGGGGGAGTCGATGACCTGTTTGTGCTGCGACCGATCTGTCCCGACAGAGGCAAAGGAAGAGGCGCGTGAGATCTTCGCCACATTGGGAGAGACGATATTCATTACCGAGGAGCAGATGACGCCAGCCACGGCTCTGTGCGCCTGTGGAATCGCCTTCTTCTTGCGTGCGATCCGCGCTGCGGCGCAAGGGGGCGTGGAGGTTGGATTCCACGCTGAGGAGGCGATCCGACTTGCTGCGCAGACGGCGCGGGGCGCTGCAACGTTGCTCCTCGACGGCAACACGCATCCTGAGGTGGAGCTCGACAAGGTGACGACGCCGATGGGAGTGACGATCGCCGGCCTAAATGAGATGGAGCATCATGGCTTCAGTTCCGCGATGATCCGAGGGATCGTCACATCAGCGAAGAAGGCCACCCGGCTGTACGAAAAGCAAGAGAACGGCAATGGGAAGCCTCAATAAGCGCTGCATCGGGAAGAGCGATCTTGTGATACGCCTCGGCGATATCACGCGGCAAGACACGGACGCCATCGTAAATGCCGCTAATCCTGGGCTGCGCGGTGGCGGAGGCGTGGATGGGGCGATCCATCGCGCTGCGGGAGGCGTGATCGATCGCGAGTGCCGAGCCTACATCGCGGAACACGGCCCGCTTCCTCCAGGTAAGGCGATGTGGACTACCGGTGGGAACCTCCGGGCCAAATACGTCATCCACACTGTTGGCCCGATCTACTGTAGCGACGAGGAATCGGAGCCGATCCTGAGGAGTGCGTACTGGGAATCGCTACAAGTTGCCAAACACCTCGGTATTGAGACCATATCGTTCCCCGCGATCAGCGCTGGAGTGTACGGCTATCCTCTCGACAAGGCGGCGCGGGTGGCACTGACAGCGATCGCTGATTACCTACGGAAAGAAGACACATCCCTCAGGCTAGTGGAGATGGTCTGCTTCACAGATGCTTCGTATACCGCCTTTCGCCGCGCTCTCGCATCCGTGCAGATGCCGGATAAGGAAAGGGACGCTAAGTCGGAGATTGCCGTCACTGTTCGCCTGTTCGCCGCCCCACGCGAGTTTCTCGGCCAGAATGAGATCGAGCTTTCACTTCCGCGCGGGGCGAAGCTCGCGGATCTCACAGAGATGCTGAGCGCGAACTATCCCGGACTGGGAAAATACCTGCCCTACAGCAAGCTCGCTGTGAACCACATCCTTTCCGCGCCCAATACAGTACTCCACGACTGCGATAAGATTGCATTACTTCCGCCGATCGGAGGAGGTTGAATCGTCCTTCCCGTGATTGGAAGATTATACTTGATAACAAGGCATTATTTTGCCGTTGTGTATGTATTCATAGAGTGTGCCCTGAATGCATGTTCCTCCAACCCTCCAAGACACATTATAGATCGTTCCTCAGACTGCCATCGACGCTATGCCATTCTCCGCTCATTGGCGATGTGGAGGATTGCCACGAGAGCGGGAGTCTCTCAGAAGGCCGAGAAGCTGTTGGCAACACATCAAGGAAGACCCAAGTTAATCTCTTCGATGTGAATGATGTAACTTGGTCCTTGACCCCTCTGACGAAAAGATGAGGTCCCTGCCTAGAACTTACTTGCGAAGCTTCACGCTCGTTCACATACACCGAGGTTAAGCGACCGAAGAAGCCACGACGACCGCCATGCCAACGGGTGGTTCATAGTTATGCACTAAAGTTCCTGGTCAATGGCACAGAGGCGATCGCTAAAGGAGAGCCCGGACACGAAATCTCAATAACAACAAAGGATGAACTGGGCGAGCTTGCCTCCTCCTTCAACGAGATGTCTGTGGCCTTGAAACAGGTGAAGGCGAAGGAGGCGTGCAGGGTGAAGCAATTGACTGCTATTAACCAGGTCTCACAGACTGTGAATTTTCTCTCGAACTCGACTAAGTGTTAGCCAAGATTGTGTCACTTACCCATAAGACAGGGGTGTGAATTACACCAGTGTGATGTTATTGGATGAAGCAAAGCACATGCATCGGAGCACCGAAAACCTGCCGGGGCTACCAGCCATAGAGTACCGTTTCCGAGATGAGGACTTCACCAGTTGGATCATGCGGTCGGGTCAGGCGGTGATCATTGATGAAATTGGTGAGGACGGCGCTATAAACCCTGATCCGGACGAAGGAGCGCCGCGCTTTGCTAAGCCACACATCGTTAAAGTTGGTGTCAAGTCATTTGCCGGTTTGCCCTTGAGGGGCAGGGGCCGCTTGCTTGGCGTAGTTTATTTGCACAGCCTGCATACTGGCACTTTTCATGGCCAACTGTCTTTGCTGGTCACCTTTGCTAACCAAGTAGCTATTGCCGTTGAAAACGCACGGCTGCACGAGAAGGTTCAGTAAGAGCTAACCGAGCGCAAGCAGGCGGAGGAGATGCTCAGGCTCTCCTTTATCCAGCTTGTGGAGACCGTCTCCTACGCGATGGAATCCCAAGATCCTTACACAGCTGGACACCAGCGGCGGGTGGCGAACTGGCCAAGACGGTGGGAGAGAAGCTAGGGCTTGGGCAAGATCGGCTCCAGGGCCTCTATATCGCCGGCCTGCTGCACGATATCGGGAAGATCTCCATACCTGCTGAGATCCTCACTCACCCAGGGAAACTGAGTGATGCGGAGTGGACGCTCATCCGCACGCACCCGCGCCGCGGGTATGAGATCCTCAAACAAGCCAAGTTTCCCTGGCCTGTCGCCGATATAGCTCTTCATCATCACGAGCACCTGGACGGCACCGGCTACCCGGATGGGCTCAAGGGCGATTAACCCTCCCTCGAAGTGCGCATTCTTGCCGTCTGCGACGTGGTCGATGCCATGTCCTCCCATCGCCCCTACCGCCCGGCACGTTCAAAGGAGGAGGTAATGGAGGAACTCCGCTCTGGAAAGGGCACGAAGTACGATCCGAAGGTGGTAGATATACTCATTGGGATAATCGAAAGCGGAGAGCCGATCGGGTGAAACGGCGGGTGGGCAATGGAGAGAAAGGGTGAATTCGCCGTGTCTCCGATTCTCCGGTTCCCTGTTTCGGGCAAAGGGGAG
>CAYQFN010000113.1:0-5825 GCA_964416685.1 uncultured Thermotogae bacterium
GAGGGCGAGTTTTCAAAGGCTCGTGCCAAACGCAGCGCCGTGCTGGGGGTCATGCCTCGCCGTTTGTTAACCAGCTCGTTCACGCGCTGATAGGGAACGTGGATACGATTCGCCAGTTCACGCTGCGAAATCCCCATCGGCTTGAGAAACTCCTCCAGAAGCATCTCGCCCGGGTGAGTTGGCTCTCGATCGGTCGGTACACGTACCATTTTCCGCCTCCTAATGATAGTCCACAATCTCCACGTCCGCAGGCCCCGTTTCCGTCCAACGAAAGCAGACTCGATATCGGTCATTGATCCGAATGCTAAATTCGCCCCGTCGACTTCCGGTCAGCTGTTCTAAGCAGTTCCACGGTGGGATTCGGAGTTCACCGAGCGACTCCACCGAGTCCATCTGATCGAGCTTGCGTCCCGCGATACTCCAAAGATTCTGCGGACAAGTTCTTCGAGCAGCCTTGGTGCTGCGCCCGTTGAAGATGTCCTCGGTTGCCTGGGTTGCGAAGGACCGAATCATAAATACATACTAGCACGGCTAGCATGCTATTTCACGGTCCTCGCATTGCCTCACCAAAATGAGAAGAAGACGGCGAGTTGTTCATGTACAGCAGTTGAGGAAGGGACACGATGTCTATCGCTCTAACGGTCGCTCGATGAGCTGCGCTTTTAGCTCGAAGCAGCGCCGCACTTGGCTGTGGGACCAGTAGTCTCTATAGGGGAAACCTTGTTCGTCTGCGGTATCGCGCGCAAATTCTGCACACAGCTCATAGGTGTTGCTGCTGAATACCCGGTATTCATAGGGCTCATCAGTTTCAAGGTCGTACAGCTCTATGAATACGCCTGGTTGGTTCGCAAGGTCTTCCCCAGCGAAGACGGGAGTGTTCGCTGGCGCGTCCAGTAGAAATCCAGCTCTGCGGAGATGGAACGCAAGTCGTCCACCCGCCGTTCGTCGAGTCGACGCAAGCGCTCCTGTGCCGGCGAGTCAAGCAGCGTCACCCCGGCAATCACTACAGCTAGAACCGCAACGATAAGGCTGATGGCAACAACAAACCTGACATTGATACCTTTGCGAGGCTTCGTCATGTTTGGGTCTCCTGCTCTTCTTGCCGCAGATCCCACAGGTAGTAGCCGAAGATTCCCCCTGCAATCACAGCGACCGTCACCACATCAGTATGATGAATCTGCGCTGCTGTTGATAGCGCTCCGTTGTTTGCGTCGTTCATGTCTGCTAAGATCTACCCATCTCACCTGATTAGCGAGGATCCATGCCCGAACCGCAACTAATCCTGATCTTTGGCGATGCGTATCGCTGCGAGGAAGCTCTGGCAGGACGTAGTGAGGCGATACTCGCCACAGATTCCAACGCTGAGCAGCACAAGCTGTTCGGCGATGAGATTGACCCCTCTTCACTCGTAGTAGAACTGTCGTCGGCTTCGCTCTTTGCCGCGACGCGTCATTTCGTCATACGGCGGACTGAGAAGATCAAGCAGAAGGCGTTCTCAATGATCATCGCGGAATCTCTTCCTTCACGCACGTATCTCACGTTCGTCGCGGTGGATCTGAAGGGGACGAGCCCGCTGGTGAAGTTGGCGCGGAAGCACGGGAATGTCCTCGCTCTCCCACCGTTCAAGGGAAGGGAGAGTGCCGAAGAGGCAACGCGAATAATCGCCGCGCAGGGGTTGCGCCTCACGCCGGCTGGACGAAAGGCTCTCATCGATCGCTGCAACGGTGATCTGTTGGCGCTGCACGGGGAGGCGAGGAAACTTAAGACCTTCTCCCTCGATAGAACGCTAGATACCGCAGACGTACTCCGTTTGACGTTCACCGCGGGCGAGGGATCGATCTATCCCCTCCTCGATTCGATCATGGATGGAAATCTACATGACGCGATGAGACGGCTAACAAGATCACATGAGGATCCGGGGAGGACGTTCTCTGCCCTCACCCGCCAGATCACCCGCACATTGATGATCCGCACGCTCCTCGATGAGAAGATGAATGCGGCGAAGATCGCTTCTGTACTTGGGGTTCCAGGATGGATCGTGCGCCGATCGATTGGGCAGGCTAACAAGCACTCTGCGCAAAGACTTGCCGCCGCACTCGCCCTAGCGATCGACCTCGATCTTCTGGTCAAGAACGGCGGCATCCGTTTTGATGACGCGTTACTGAAGCTTACCCTCTTTCTTACTGCTGCGTCGCCACCCGTACCGGAATATGCTCGGCAAAGCCGGCCTTCTCCATCAAGAGTCGGCTAGCGACAAGGGCGCAGTACAGACTTCCAACGACACCGATACCGAGCGTGATCGCGAACCCCTTCACCGGCCCTGTTCCAACCAGGAGCAGGATCAGCGCAGTGAGAATCGTTGTGATGTTGGCGTCGAGCAGCGCGGAAAGGGACTTTTCATATCCTGTTCTTACTGATGCTAGCGGAGACTTACCGGTGCGCCGCTCCTCCTTTATTCGCTCGAAGATGATAACGTTGGCATCGACCGTCATACCGATAGTCAGGATGATACCCGCAATCCCCGGCAGGGTCAGCGTCGCATTGAATAACACGAGTGACGCAAAGAGGATCAGCATGTTCAATAACAGTGCCGCGTCGGCGACTATACCGAGCAGGCGGTAGTAGATCGGCATGTACAACATGATGAGGACAAACCCAATAACGATGGTCATCATCCCCCGACGGATCGAGTCGTTTCCGAGAGTCGGGCCAACCGTGTTCTCCTCGACCACCTTCACCGCCACCGGCAGTGCACCGGCACGCAAGACGATGGCTATGCGCGTCGCCTCTTCCTTGGTGAACTTGCCGCTTATGGTCGTCGTGCTCTGAACATTTCTCCACCCCTTTGCCGCCGCGTCCTTGATCGACTGGGTGATGCGCGGTGCACTGTAAATTACGTTGTCCAAGACGATTGCCAGGAGATCCCCTTCGTTCTGAGGAGTGTTAGGATTGTCTCCTTTCAGCTTGCGAAGTGCCTTAACGAATTGCTGCGCTCCTTCTTGGTTAAACGTCATAGCGATGTACAACGAGCCAGCGTTCTGCATCGACTGTGAGGTGCGTACCCGGGCATCAGACAGCGCGGCACCAGTAAGTAGTGGCTGGGTTTCCACGATGTAGGGGATGCCGTCGCGATTGTACAGAACTTCCTGTGAGGAAGAGGAGGGTACTAAATCAGAGTTGGGACTTGTCCCCGCTTGGATCACCTTGTGAAACTCGAGCATTGCCGTCTGGCCGATCAACGAGCGCGCTTGCTCCGGATCTTTTGTCCCAGGAAGATTGACAAGAACCCTGTCGGTTCCCATTCGCTTGATCTCCGCATTCGCCAGTCCATACTGATCGACGCGGTTGTTCAGAATAGCGACGACCCGATCGAGCGTATCCTGCTTCTGAGCTGCGGTCATTCCTGATATGTCCTGCGCTTCGAGAACAATCCTCACTCCGCCCTGCAGGTCAAGCCCGAGAGGTACCTTGAGCGGCCAAAATGGGTAGAGGAGGGCCAGCGACCCGACGACAATCAGAACCACCGTTCCAAAACGCAACCAATCGTTGCGCGTCATGTTGCTGTGTGCCATTACAATACGCCCTCCCTAGCGGTTACTTTGTTTGTTTGTCGACGATACTACTCTTCGCCAGCCGAATCTTGCCGCCGTCCTCTAGCGTTAGTACGACCGACGTATCATTGATCGAATCGATCTCCCCGTAAATCCCACCGGCAGTGACTACACCGTCCCCACGCTTCAGACTGGACATCAGCTTGGTGTGTTCCGACTGGCGCTTACGCTGCGGGCGAATCAACATGAAGTAGAAGACTGCAGCAAATACAACAAGAATGACGACAAGCGAGATCACTGAGCTTCCCGACTCTGGCGTCGTAGTTTCTTGTCCAAAGACGGTAAACCCAAACAGAAACGTCATTAATTCCGCAATTAAAACAGCTACTCTTCCCATACCGTATCACTCCTTGCTACTCTTGATTGCATATAGGTGACGATATACCCCAGCAGCCAAGAAAGCTACTGCAAGCACACCAAACACTACGATCACTTTGATCTCACTAGCACCATGTATGCCTCTTCCTAAGACGACTACGCGCTCCAGGAGAGCGAAGACATCCAACCAGATTATACAGTATAGCCCCGCCAAGATCGAGACCCTCCTCAGTTCTGACTGTCCTCTTCTCAATGATACGAGATCATAGAGCACACTCGCCGCGGGAATGATCATCCACGCGCCCACCAAACCCGTATTTTGCCCAGGAACGATCGACAGGGCAAACAGCAGCAAAAGGTGCCCGGGAAAGAGGGGGAGAAGACTCGACACCGCGCGGTTTTCCATTGCACTGTCTGCCGTTGAATTGCGGTGGGAACGGATGACGAGATAAGCAATGAACAGGACTGTCTCCGCAGAGACCGCAATCTGAAGGAAAGAGGGGAGGTGTCCGACAGCGAGGATGATCCCCAAAAGAGCGAGAACGAACGGATACGACCATGTAGGAAGAGTATTTTTACTTTTCATCACACCCCCGGAATCAAGGCTCGTGCCAACAGGAAGAGGAACGCGAAGCCAAGGGTATCGGTGAACGTAGTGAGAAAGATCGACGAGGCAAGAGCCGGATCTTGCTTGATCGCCCGCAGACCAAGGGGAATAACAGTTCCCACAACTCCAGCAATGATCATGTTGAATGTCATCGCAAGAAAGACGACCAATCCCAGAGAGAATGTCCTTTTCCAGATGAACCCCACCGCGCCCACAACGATTCCCATTGCTAACCCATTCAGGAGGCCGAGGAGGAGCTCCTTGCGCAGGATACGCCACCCTTCACCTCGCGGCACTTCGCCGAGTGCGATTCCGCGGGTGACGATGGTCACCGTCTGCATTCCAGCATTTCCCCCTTGACCAGCGATGATCGGCATAAAGAAGGCAAGCACCGCATACTTCGCTATTGTCGACTCAAATGCACCCACAACCGAAGCAGAGACAAATGCCGTAAGCAGATTGAAATACAGCCATGGCATCCGCCCCTTGAGCGACGCGTACCATGGAGTATCAACCCGTTCCTCTAGCGGCACGCCCTGAGAGAGGTATATGTCCTCGGTCGCCTCTTCGCGGATAACATCGATTACGTCATCAATAGTGATGATTCCCAATAGCTTCTGGCTCTCATCGACAACAGGGAGGGCATAATAGTTGTACTTGTCGAACAGATGTGCCACATCTTCCGCGTCCGCATCAACCTGAACGGAGACGACATCGCGCTTGAGAAGCTTAGCTAGCGAAGTGTCGGGCTGAGCGAGAGCCATGTCACGCAGCGAGAAGACGCCCTGCAAGCGACCCTGCTGATCGACGGCATAGGCGTAGTAGATCGTCTCCACTTCCTCCACCTTCTTTCGCAGGTAGTCGATCGCTTCCTGCGCCGACATGTCGATCGGAAGCGCGACGACCTCCGGTGACATCAGGCCACCTGCTGTATCCGGTGGGTAGGTGAGAAGGCCTGATAGTACCTTGGCGTCTTCCTTCCCTAAGCGGGAGAGGAGTTCCTCCTGCACATTATCTGGAAGCTCGTCCAACACGTCGACCGCATCATCCGGATCCATGCGGGAGAGGATCTTGATCGCCTCATCACGATCGATCTCGCTCAGGAGCTCGGCCGAATCCTCAGGCTCCATCTCTCCCAGCGGCTCCGCAGCAGCGTTACGCAGAAATAGGCGATGGATAAGTATCGTTGCCTCCTCATCGGATAGATGAGAAAGCACCTCAGCGACATCGGCCGGGTGCTTAAGCAACAGATCGCGAAACAGGACTTTTTTCTCCATCGCTCACTCCCT
>CAYQFN010000114.1:0-5699 GCA_964416685.1 uncultured Thermotogae bacterium
TTTGCTAGCTGTGGCGATGCACGAGAGAGGCGCTCTTTCTGCAGCGAGAATCGGGGTTGATCTCTTGAGAGCTTTGCCAATGCCATCGAGCGTTAACCGAAAGACTTTTGCGGATTGCTATGCTCGACGCATCCGTGAGATCATGCAACGGGTGCAGGAAGCTGCTAAATCCTAAGAACGAAGGTCTCGTACCCCAATCCTCGCGCACAAGGTTCCCGCCATCCTCGAAGACGGCGGGTTGATCACGCATGCGCAAGAAGTGCTGGGAAAGTATAATGTTTCTTGACAAGCGCTCAGGCAGAGTACTAAGATCAATCGCAGGGCTGGGGCTAACGGAGGTACGATGGCGGGTGGGAAGCGATGGAAGCTTGCCACTAACGGCCAGCCGATCGCCAATGACCCGTTGGGAGAATGAGGTGTGCAATGAAGGGCGAGAAGAGAAACGAGCTCGATGCAACGGTGTTTAAAGAGCTGGTGGAACAGTCGCCGGGTGGGGTGTGTCTGTTCGACGAACAGCATTTCTTCTACGTGAACCAGGCCCTGGCCGATGCCTTCGGCTACCGGCCCGAGGAGATCGTCGGGCGACTGGGATCGTTGGATCCTGTCCATCCTGAGGATCGCCCGCTAGTGCAGGAGAAGATCCGGCTCCAACTGACCGGGGAAAAAGAGCGCGTTTCCTACGAATTTAGGGGCCTGCGCAAAGACGGGACTTCCGCTTGGTACCAGGTTTTGGGGCGCCGTGTGGAGCACCAGGGTCAGCCGGCGATCATCGGCACGCTCGTAGAGATCACCGAGCGGGTGCGGGCCGAGAAAGAGCTGCGGGAGAGCGAGAAGCGCTATCGCCGCCTCTTCGAGGACATCCCCCTGGGGATATATCGCACGACACCTGAGGGACGCATCCTGGACATGAATCCTGCGGGACGAAAGCTCTTTGGTTTCAGTGAGGACGGGCCTCTGGAGGGGGAAGAAATGCAAGACCGGTATGTCAATCTGGAGGACCGGCAGCGGTTTCAAGAGCTCATCGCGCATGAGGAAGTGGTTCGGAATTTCGAGGTACAGATGTGTCGTCGTAACGGGGAGATCATCTGGGTGAGCAATGATGCACGCGCCGTCCGTGACCGGTCAGGCCGCGTCGTTTTCTACGAAGGGACGTTTAACGATATCACTACCCGCAAACGAACCGAAGAAGATCTCCGCACCCGCAGTGAGGAACTCGCTACGCTATTTGAGCTGTCAACCTATTTACGGAAAGTCAAATCCAGCGATGAGATGCTGCCCATCGTGCTTAAGGAGGTGCGCCGGCAGTTCAACGCCGATGTCAGCTGGTTGGAGTTGCTCTCGCCGGACCGCGACCGTTTCAGCGTTGTCCTTGCCGACGGGTACCGCCAGGGGCCTACCGACGTGAGCTTTCCCGTTAAGGAGAGCATCAGCGGCACGGTGCTGAGCACCGGCAAGCCGTACGTCACCGATAACTACAGCACAATAGCCCTACAGACACTGCGAGTGGAAGCCGCCGCTGAGATCGGGCCTGCCGTGTTCGTGCCGCTTCACTCAGAAGTAGAATTAATCGGGGTTCTTGCCATTGCCCGGCGTCTCACGCCGGAAACACATCCCTTTGCCCCTAATGAGGTGAGCCTGCTCACCGCCATCGGCGAAATGGTCGGTACCGCCCTGCGCCGCCAGCGCCTGTTTGATGATGCCCAACGCCGCTTGCGTCAGACGCAGGCCCTACGCGCCATTGATATGGCAATTACAGGAAGTCTTGACCTGCGCGTTACCTTCAACGTTGCACTGGATGTGATCACCAGCCAACTGGGCATCGACGCTGCCGCCATCCTGCTTCTCAACTTGCACACCCAGACACTGAAATACGCCGCTTGGCGCGGCTTTCATGCAGAGAATCTCAGGCGCATCCGCCTGCGCCTTGGCGAGGGTTATGCCGGCCGTGCTGCCCTCGAGCGAGAAATCATCCCCATCCCCAATCTGGCTGAGACTGAACCCGACCCGTTCCAGGGCCCCTTCCTGGCAGAGGAAGGCTTTGTCACTTACTATGCGGTGCCCCTCATCACCAAAGGACATGTTCAGGGCGTGCTGGAGGTCTTCCACCGCACCCCTCTCGAGGCCAATGGGGAATGGCTGGCATTTCTGGAGACCCTGGCCGGACAGACGGCGATTGCGATTGACAACGTGTCGTTGTTTGATAAGCTCGAGCGCGCAAACGTCGAATTGATTCGGGCTTACGATGCCACCATCGAGGGCTGGGGGCGCGCCCTTGATCTGCGGGATGAGGAGACCGAGGGGCACTCCCAACGCGTCACTGAATTGACAGTGCAACTAGCACGGGAAATGGACATGAGTGAAGAGGCGCTTGTCCATGCGCGTCGCGGTGCGCTGCTCCACGATGTCGGAAAAATAGGCATCCCCGACAGTATACTGCGCAAGCCGGGGAAACTGACCGACGAGGAGAGAAGGACCATCGAGAGGCATCCTCAACTGGCGTATGAGATGCTCTTACCCATCTCTTATCTGCTTCCGGCTCTGGATATCCCCTACTGCCACCACGAAAAGTGGGACGGTACAGGCTATCCACGCGGGCTGAAGGGCGAGCAGATCCCCCTTGCGGCGCGGATCTTCGCCGTGGCAGATGTATACGATGCTCTAACCTCCGACCGCCCGTACCGCAAGGCCTGGCCGAAGGAGAAGGCCCTGGCATACATCCACGAGCAGAGCGGAAAGCACTTCGATCCGCGCGTTGTAGAAACATTCTTCAAAGTCAACAAGGGTTGAGGAGTAAGATGAGAAACGAGCTCGATGCGGCCTTATGTCAGGCGTTGGTGGAACAGCCGCTGGTCGGGGTGTACGTGTTCGACGAACAGCATTTCCTCTACGTGAACCGCGCCTTCGCCGGCACCTTCGGTTACCTACCCGAAGAGGTCATTGGGCGACTGGGACCGCTAGAGGTAACCCATCCTGAGGATCGCCCGCTAGTGCAGGAGAAGATCCGGCGGCGCTTGAGCGGGAGGGTGGAAGGAGCCCACTATGTGTTCCGTGGCCTGCGCAAGGATGGGAGCCTGATCTGGTGCGAGGCGTTCGGTCGCCGCGTGGAGCACCAGGGCCGGCCGGCGATCATCGGCACGCTCGTAGAGATCACCGAGCGGGTGCGGGCCGAGAAAGAACTGACACACCTCAACCTCGTGTTGAGAGCGATAAGAAGCGTGAACCAGCTCATCACCAGGGAGAAGGACCGCACCCGCCTGTTGCAAGGCGCCTGCGAAAACCTCATTCAGGATCGCGGCTACCGCAGCGCGTGGATCGCGATCCTTGACGCGGACCGCAAACTCATCACCGCCTCTCAGGCCGGCCTTGGCAAGGCGTTTGCACCGCTTGAGAGGATGCTTAAACAGGGCAAGCTCTCCGAATGCGGCAGGAGGGCCCTGAACCACCCCGGTGTTACAGTGATCGAGGACACCACATCAAGTTGTGGAGATTGCCCCCTTCTGGGGCGAGAACCCGGCAAGATGACAATGACCATCCGCTTGGAGTATGAAGGGAAGATTTACGGCATAATGTCAGTTTCTCTTCCTGCAAAGTTTGCACTGGGTGAAGAAGAGCAGCTTATTTTCTCTGAGGTTGCCGAAGATATCTCCTTTGCTCTGCACAACATAGAGGTTGAGGAAGAACGGGTACGGGCCGAGAAGGAACTGCGGGAGAGCGAGGAACAGTTCCGGCTGCTTGCGGAAAACGTCACCGACGCTATCTGGACCATGGACATGAACCTCCGGCCCAGCTACGTGAGTCCATCCGTGAAACAACTGTGCGGGTTCACCCCCGAGGAGGCCATGGCCCGGTCGTGGGAGGAGATGCTCGCCCCGGGCTCCCGCAAGCTTGTCCGCCGGGTGTTTCAAGAGGAGCTCGGGCTTGAGCGTTCGGGAAGAGGGGATCCCCATCGTGGGCGGACCCTGCGCCTGGAAATGATGTGCAAGGACGGGTCGACTGTCTGGGTGGAGGGCAAAGTGAGCCTCCTGCGCGATGAAGACGGGCGTCCGGTGGGCATCATCGGGGTTGCCCGGGACATCAGCGAACGGGTGCAAACCGAAGAGGCTATGCGGCGTGCCCTATGGGGAGCGGTAAAGGTGGCCGGGAAGATCGCCGAGCGGCGGGACCCATATACCGCAGGCCATCAGCGGCGGGTGGCTCAACTCGCCTGCGCCATCGCCGAGGAGCTCGGCCTACCCAAGGACCAGGTGGAAGGGATCCAGGTAGCAGCCCTTCTCCACGACATCGGGAAGGTGACTGTGCCGAGTGAGATCTTGACCAAGCCCGGAGATCTCTCAGCCATGGAGTTTGAGTTGATCAAGACCCACGCCGCTGTAGGGGCGGATATCCTGGAAGGAATCGACTTCTCCTGGCCGGTGGCAAGGATCGTGCGACAGCACCACGAGCGGTTGGACGGCTCCGGGTATCCTCAAGGGCTGAAAGACGATGAGATCCTCCTTGAGGCACGGATAATCGGGGTGGCGGATGTGGTGGAGGCCATGGCTTCCCACCGACCCTACCGCCCCGCTAGAGGTATTGATAAAGCCTTAGAGGAAATAAAAAAGAACAAGGATGTGCTTTATGATCCGCAAGTGGTAGAAGCTTGCGTAAAGCTTTTCGAAGAAGGAAGATTTAAATTTCATAAACGAAATAATAAGTATTAACAGCCACCTTCACAAGAATCGTGAAGGATGCCCGCCTTGTAGGCGGGGATGGATTTACGCAATCCGAACTGCACTCGATCTCCAGTTCGGATTGTGAGCTTCTTAGAGAGGGTGCTCATTGGGAAGTTCCCCGGGCTTTAGGACCGGTATTGGGAGCGTGTTCTACACTCAACGTCGGAGGCAAGCTCCTGGGGGTGTAATACTCCATTTGGTGCTTATTACCCCCGGGGTTTTTTTCGATGAAGTGCCGCGCCTACGTCCCCGCTAGGAGGGGGAGTTCTTCGGGATCAGTACCGGTCAATGTAACTCGCAAGTGAAGGGGAAACCGCCCGGGGAAGTCCTTTGCGGTCGGTTGCTCTACCTCTACTTTCATCCGGTTGCGCAACGTGCTTGCACTCGTTCCTCCACCATCCGAATAGACGTCGTCAATGACCTCTTCGAGAAGATCACCTGAGAGCGCGAGGGCTTGTAAGTCTCGGGAGAAAAGACAGTGCCCGTGACCTCGCCACCAACCTCTGTAGCTAAGGGCGGCAGGATCAACAAGCTCGTTTCGGTCTGATAGGTCTTTGGCGAACTATATGAAATTCCAAGTGCAGTAGCTACCGCAACGAGGAAGGTCACGATCACAAACCACTTCTTTTTCCAGAGCACGTGGAAATAGTCTCGGAGATTAACCTCACAATCATCTATCTGTCCTCCTTTTTAGCCTCTTATAATGCACTGTTCTTAATACTGCTGACCCACCACCATTTTATGGACCACCTACAACGAGAGAATACACTCCCTGCTCGACTGCTACAAGAGCATGGGTGTTCTACTCAGCGGTCACGCCTGTCGCTTGGCCGATCGAGAGTCGGATAGCAACTTTATGAAGAGGGGCCGCAAGAACTCTGAACCCGAACAAAGAGCAAGGGCATGTGAGTAAGATGAAGCGTGATGCTGTGTCGGAGCATTACAGTTGCGCGCCGGTTAGAGTCGCGGTCCCAGTTACCTCTACAA
>CAYQFN010000115.1:0-5678 GCA_964416685.1 uncultured Thermotogae bacterium
AGCGGCTCGCAAGAACCTTTGACGAGACCCGCAGAAGTGACAAAACGAGCATGAGGAAGAAACTGCATGAAGTTGTAGAGACGCAAGAAACCGTTCCACGACCGCTTGAATTCAACCTCATTCGACGCGATGTCTGGGTCATCAAAGAGACGTGCCACAAGCCTGACGTGCTGCAACTTGCGCGGATCCTTCATGGTTGCTCTGGGAACTGCAGCGATGAGCGCCATGTTAGGACGATCTACTTCATCCTTGTAAACGGAAGCGCGCACATAAAACGAGCCGTTGGGATTAGAAGCCTTCTGAGGAAGAGCCACATGACTCCAGTCCTCGTCCTTCATTAGGTTTGTAATTGAAGCCTCGACCCACGATTCATCTTCATACCCTATAGAACCCTTCTTGCCGTTGATCGCCATCAAGAACGCATACAATCCCCAGAGACTTCTATCTGACGCATTCAAGAACTCAAGCAGGGCCTCGAACGCGCCCAGCTTATGCATCGAAGAAAACACTTTTGTGCCGTGCATATCGTGGTACGCATCGAGAAGCTTAGCCATTGTCGCTGGACTGTCGCTCGTGTAGTTGGCAAAGTGTGTGTCGCTTGCTTTACCAAATTGGCTCTCCACATCCTGCCAGCTGAGCGACCAAGTAAGGTACTTGCCACTACGCACAAGGGCCATTCGTTGTGCGAGATCATCACCGACGCGCAGGTTACCAGCCTTAATATCTGCGTGGTAGAGAAAGCCATCTGTGAACACGGCGATGGGCAGACCCAGATCTTTCTTATCCGGATAGATAACAAAATCAGCCTTCGAAGGAATCGAGACACCATCGGGCTCTCCCAGTTCTACCTGAGGTACAATTGAGTACGACTGCTTCTTCATCTTCAGCCGCCAGCCGGGCTTCCCGTGAACGATGTCCCGCTCTAGCTGGATCGGCCGTCCCCCAGGTTTCGCACGTCGAAGGGCCTCGATGAAGCGCTTCTCTAGCTCACTGTCGATCAAGGTGTTAATCGAGATATTCCCTACAGTATCGACAGGAATAACATTATTGCGATACTTAAGTATCTCGCTTAGCATCGCTATCGCCTCTCGTCGCGAAATCTCGGGCATGTCACGACTGTTCCTGTAGGCATATAGGCAGCGATAGCATCCATCCTTCTCTGGATCGGTCCGGCATTCACAGTGCGTTAGGACCTCTAGAGCTTCGCTCAGCACATCGAACACCTTTGTCTCGGACTGCATGAGATCTTTCAAGTATCCAGTACCGCCAGGAACCCGGTCATAGAGAACCAAGTACTGCTTGCGATCTGCCCTCCCAGGAATGGGTTCCTCCATGATCGTGGTCTGCAGGTGCTCAATGCTTCCTTTGTACACCTTCTGGAGACCAAGGTAGAACGCAGCGACAAAGGAATGAAGGCGTATCGGCAGATTCGAGGAAGCGGGGAGCAACATGCGTATAGCTTCTGAACTGAATTCTCGGTACAAATAGAGTGCGTCAAGAAGAGGTTTCTCTGAGTCCTTGCCATGATACTTGCAGGTCAGAGCATGCTTGAATTCATCCTTACCGGAATCGACTTTCCCGCAAGCTTCGCAGACTTTGAACCCTTCCGCGGGAACGCTATAGCCTGCGATCTCTAACGAATCGCCGATTGGCGACTGCTCGCCGAAATTTACCTCTCGGAAGTCCGCTTTGCCCAAGAACTCAACCCCAAAAGGCACTTCTTCCGAATCAATGCGGAACGCCTTGTCTATAGACGCCGGATCGATCTCGACGAGCATGTGCTTGCAGTAGAACTTAGGCTCGCGGGTATCAGTTGTGTCATCGACTCGGCTCTTCGAACTAGCGGTTGTTGCCTCCACCTGGGTCAACCGCAGCATCCGCCGTTTCTGGCCGTCGTCTGCCCAGAGCGGACTGCCACACTTAGGGCAGCTCGCCTTGTGAGTGTTCTGGGCCTCACGCACGGCATAGTTACATGCGTTGCAAAATCGCCAATCCTCTGGTTTAGCTAGCTCGATATTCACTCGATCAATCGTGACCTTGCGTCCGTCGGCATAGAAGCTGTTGGACGGAGCCAGCTCATAAATGGCCGTCGCAGCAGGACGCTGATACTCGAAGACGCGGGTATCGTATTTACCATGCTCATCCGGTGTCTTCTTATTGCGGTAAATAATGGATCGTAGAATCACTCCTGACTCGGGAAACGCGTAGTTAGGCAACAAGCCCTCATCGGTGAAGAAGTTGAACGTATCTCTGGACATGATGCTTCGAATGATCCCATTGAGCGAAGCCTTATCACGCTCAAGAGCCGCGATCTCTGTTTCCGTGTTCTTATCCTTGGTCCTCGCTTCCTTCTTGGCTTTCAGGGTACGCGTGATCTGTTTCACCCTCTTTCGCAGACTATTACGCTCCTCCAAGAGTCCATTGAGGCTATTGAGAACCCGGTAACCGAGACTCGCCTCATCGGTGCCTTCTCCTTCCATGAAACGCCGCAGACTGGCCCTCGATGCCTCTGTCAGCGTGTTGGCAAATAGGCTCTCAAAGTCTTCCAACAGTTTCGTCCGGTTGGAATCGATGAATCGGAACCAGTTATGGGGGAAGAGATCCTCTGCGTCTTGCCTCGATAGATTGGCGAGAACACGGCTGATCTTGCGCGGCAAGTCATCCACGCCGATGCCGCTCTCGATCCACCGATCAAAGCAGAAGCCGACAAGTTGTCGCTCCAGGACTGCCGGCGCATTGAGGAACACGCCCGGCGGGTCCACGCGACCCGCGAGCATTTCAGTTGGGTCTGCGAAGAAATATAGGTCGTGCGGCCGGCCCTCTGCCATAGCGAAGTTGAAGGCGTTGCCGTCGTGTCTTCCTGATCTGCCGATGCGCTGAAGGTAGTTCGCCTGCGAGGGCGGAATCGAGCAAAGCAGAACGCTGGATAGATCGCCGATATCGATTCCCATCTCCAGGGTAGGCGTGCATGAGAGAAGGTTCTCGGAAGCTGGAAGCTTTTGCTCGATGAACCGTCGCTCGATCCCTTCTCGAACCTCACGCTTCAACAGACCTGTATGCTCGCCCGCGAAGATCCGGTGCACCTCTCCCGTCGAATAGAGCCTACCGTAGTAATCATCGAGTTTGGGACGAAGATGATAGTGACCGGGGCATCGGAAACGTAAGCATGGCATGCCCTCCCAACGGTCCCTCTCCAACTCCGGGGCCGACGCAAACGATCCGCAGTGATCGCATTGGAACTGATCCACATGGCGCTCAATCTGCAATGTCTCAGGCCTGAGCGCCCAAACCGGATGACTTACTCCATCGGTCACGCGAAGAATTTCCTGAGCGACAAGCGTCTTCAGGATGATGTCATAGGCCATATCCATATACATGCCTAGGTTTGCGTTACGCTCTCCCAAGGTTCGATTGAGCCAGTCCTGGTACCAGGTCAATGATGTTCCTGATGCAAGCAGGTTCTCGAAGCGTGTACCTCGCTTTGTTGTGAGAAATACCGGCGTCCTCGAGTGTTTGCCGAAATTCGGCATCCAGGGAATCTGGCTAAAGGCGTAGTAACTGCCCCAGTCTGTGATGTAGCTCGAAGGCGCGATACCCTCAATTGCGCCTTTCGTACGCAGGTGCGTAAGGAAACCGAGGAGGAAAGCAGCGACATCTACTGCTTTAAGTGAGCTCCACCCACCGATCTCGTTTGCGAGCTGTTCCGTAATCTGCTCTGTTGCGGCAGCGAGCCTGACGGGATCTGGCGCGGCAATCGAGCAACCCGTCTTCTCCAACGTGCGTCCTATCCTTGCCCTGAAGCCATACTCGCTGAGAATCTCCCAGGCAATTCGCGCCTGTGCATCTTCGAGCAGCGATGATCCCGATGGGATCTTGCCAGTCTCCCGCAACGACTCGTAGTCCTCGAACCAAGTCAGATCCGGAGCGAGGAACGTGCTGACGTACTTTGGCTCATCAAACTGCGCTTCCCAATGCGTCCTGAACCGATCGGCAAGATCGCTCAGACGAAGCGGGCTACTCGCTTGTTGTACGACCTGCTGAATGGCCGTGCGAAGACTGAAGCGGAATGTCCTTGCCTCGAAGAAACCGGCTCGGTGCGAGGCATCCTGAACCGAATCGGAGAAGGTCAACAGCTTCCGCTGCGGATCGTTGTAGTAGGTCGTGTTGAAGAGCTGACCGATCACGACTGACAGCAGGCTAGCCGATCGACTACCGACGATCGTGAGGCTCTCGGCAGCCCCGCAGAACGGACATGTATGCGTTCCTTCAACCCGATTGCCCTTCTTCTTGCGATCATTCCAGACAAAGACAGGAATGAGAGCGTCGGACGCACCGCACGACGGACAGCTTTCCGGTACGTCACCGGTGCCCATGTGTAGGCATCGTCCGCAGATGTAGTTAGGAAAACTCTGTTGCTGGTCCTTCGCGGACACCTCGGGGAAGATGAAGTGCAACGTCGGGCTATAGCCGAAGAACGCGCTGTAGAAAGCCTGTAGATCGTGAGCGAAGGCATGATCGTATTGCCGCTTCACAGCACCCCACCCCATAGCACCGCACTCGCGACAGTGAATCAACGGCAGATGGTTCTCTAACTGTTCTGGCTTCAGGTCGTCTGAAAATCGAATACTGGGATCTCGCTGCACGTCTGCGACCACGCGTCGCAGTTCTCTCATCCAGATCTGGACACGAACATCGAGAAACGGGAGAAGGCGGCCCGTCTCTTCGGTGCGTCGGGCAGCGGACACTAACGAAAGAAGGCTCTCAACGAGCCGTGCAAGGAAGGCAGGCTCAACACTCTCAAGGGCGGGATCAACCTTTCGGAGCCCTGCTGCGATCTCATCGAGTGACTTGGCCTCGTTTCCCAGCACACGGATCAGGTTGCGAAAGAAGGCGTGTGTCTTGAGCTTTCCGCCCAGTTCTACGGTCCAATCGTGATCCGTCGGATCCTGCACGTGGTCATCGAACCAAAGGGCATACTGCGCTTGAAGGAAAGACTGCCAGTTGCTGAACTGATTTGGAGACAATTGCTCCGCCGCCTCTGCTCCGATCTGGGTATGAATCTCCTCGGTCGCAGTTTCCAGGAATTCTGCCGGTGTCAGCCGATCCTCCGTGATAATCGAATCCTCGTCGAACGGTTCATCGAAGATCTCCTGCGCGTAGCTGCGCAAGTCATTGGCGTCGTCATTAGTTCCTAGTGTTGCCGATGTGCCGACACAACAGACGTATCTTGTGGGAGCCTTAACCCGTGCCTTGAGTCGGCGAATCAGGCAGGCAAGATCCGTCCCTTGCGCGCCGTCGAAAGTGTGAATCTCATCAACCACTAAGTACCGCAGCGTTTCTGGAGCGTTGTTCTTCCACAGAGGGAAGTCGATGGGCCGGATCAGTAAATAGTCGAGCATCTTGTAGTTGGTCAACAGGATGTCGGGTGGCGAGGTCCGTAGCGTGTCCTTGTGAGTGATGACCATGTTGTCGGTCATCATCATCTGCCCTTTACCCTTCGGATCCTGTCCCACGAAGAGCCCAGCAGTAACATTGCCCTTCAGGCGATCGCCCTCGGCGATCAATCGAGCAATTCGCTTGGCCTGGTCGTTGGCCAGCGCATTCATCGGATAGATGATGATGGCCTTGATCCCCCGTTCGCCTCGGTGTTGATAGCAGTAATCGAGAATCGGGTACAG
>CAYQFN010000116.1:0-5534 GCA_964416685.1 uncultured Thermotogae bacterium
TAGGAGGCAACATGCTAACAAAGAAGCTACGTGGACGCGATTTCATCAGCTTGATGGACTACTCGCGTGAAGAACTGGAGACGATCCTCGATGTATCCCTGGATCTCAAGCGTAAGCTTGCGATGGGAGAAGAGGCTGAACTACTGAAGAACAAGACGCTGGCGATGGTCTTCGCTAACCCATCCACCCGCACCCGCACCTCATTTGAGGCGGCGATGACTCAGCTCGGTGGGCACGCGCAGTTCCACACTCCGCAAGTGATGCAGATTGCTCACCACGAGACGTGGATCGACACGGCGAGGGTCCTCGACCGCTACGTGGAAGGGATCATGATCCGCATGTACGGCCTGGAGAAGTACGGCATGGCCCGCGACATCTTGAACGTGATGGCCGAAGCAGCGGAGATTCCCGTGTTCAACGCCCTCGACGACAAGGAGCACCCATTCCAGATCATGGCCGACATCATGACGATGATCGAGAAGCTTGGTCCGAACTGGCGCGAGAAGAAGATCGTGATGAGCTGGGCCTACTCCGAGCGTGTGAAGTCCGCCGGTGTGCCGCAGACGATGGCCATCGCTGCCTCGCTCCTCGGGATGAACCTCACCCTCGCTTACCCGAAGAAGTACGATGTTGACCCCGACTACATGGCATTCGCCAACAAGGCCGCCGAGCAGAGCGGAGCGAAGATCAACGTGGTAAACGACGTCTTCGAGGCGTCCAAGGGCGCTGACGTGATCTACGCCAAGAGTTGGGGCAGCTTCCTGATGAAGCCCGAAGAGGATCAGGAGTATCGCAAGCAGTTCAAGGATGACTGGTGCATCTCCAAGAGGCACTTCGATCTGGCCAACAAGCAAGCGATCTTCATGCACTGCCTGCCCGCCGACCGCAACTTTGAGGTGACCGACGAGATCATCGACGGCCCGATGTCTGTCGTCTACGATGAGGCGGAGAACCGGCTGCACACCGAGAAGGCCATCCTGGCCCTGTCGATGCGCCAGGGATAGTTAGAAGGAGGGAACATGAGTTGGTTTGACTTAAAAGGACGCAGTCTGATCAGCGAGCTCGATTGGACGCGCGAAGAGTACGACCTGGCGATGAAGCTCACCGACCAGATGAAGGGACTGTACTACAGCCGCAGCCCGCACCCGTACCTGGAGTACAAGACGTTTGCCATGCTCTTCTTCGCCGGTTCAACGAGGACACGAATGTCCTTTGAGACCGCGATGACGCAACTCGGCGGACACTCGCAGTTCCTCAACCCGAGCACGATGCGCCTGTCGCTTGAAGACAAGCCAGGAGCCGGGGAGACGGTGAAGGACACCGCTAAGGCGATGTCCCGTTTCTGCGATGGGATAGGCATCCGCCTGCTCGATGACCAAATCAAGTACTACGGTCACGGTGACGAGGTTATGCGCAAGTTTGAGGAGTACGCCGATGTGCCGATCATCAACATGGCCTCGGACATCAACCATCCCTGCCAGTCGCTGACCGACATCTACACGATGCACGAGAAGCTGCAGGGAGACGTGAAGGGAAAGAAGATCGTCATCACCTGGGCGTACACCCCGTGGATTCGCGGGCGCTGCTCGGTGCAGGGGACAGCCCTCATCTCGTCGATGTACGGGATGGATGTTGTTGTCGCCAACCCGCCCGAGTACGATCTCGACCCGAATGTGATGCAACAGTGCCGTGACGAGGCTGCCAAGTCCGGAGGGTCGTTCGAGATCGTCCACGACATGGATAAGGCCCTCGACGGGGCAACGGTAGTCTTCCCGCGCAACTGGTTCACCGGTAAGCGCTACGACATCGGCAAGGATGAGGAGCTGAAGCTCGCCCAGAAGTACCAGGACTGGCGCTATACTGTCGATAGGCAGAAGAAGCTCACCAACCCGGGTCATCTACTGCAGTGCATGCCGATCGACCGTGGGAACGAGGCCGACCCCGAAGTGTGCGACAACGACCTCTCCTGGATCTACGATCAGGCGGAGAACCGCTTGCACACCCAGAAGGCGATCCTTACACTCACCATGGGAGGCAGGCTCTAAGGGGATAACCCCAAGATTGCAGATAATGGGGGCAGCCTTCGCCTGAAGCCTGCTTCAAGGCGAGCTGCCCCCAATTTAGAGAAACGGAGAGGACGATGAACGACACTACAAACAAAGGTCTGACCACAGGTGAAATGATCGGCGCCCCCGTCCTTCGCCCTGATGCGATTGACAAGGTACGCGGCGAGGCCAAATACGTCGGAGACCTCGTCTTCACCGGCATGCTCCACGGCCGTGTGATTCGCAGCACGATGCCACACGCTCGCATCAATGAAGTAGATCTTTCGCGAGTGAAGGAAGACCCCGATGTCATCTGTACTGTTACCGCAAGAGATGTCCCGGGTGAGAACGTTGTGCACGTCGTCTACGATGATCAGCCGGCACTGGCAAGCAGGATCGTTCGCTACATCGGCGAGCCGATCGCCCTTGTTGTGGCAAAGGATCGTACTTCAGCAGAGCGCGCCGCAAAACAAGCTAATATCGACTATGACCCTCTACCCGTCGTCTCCGATCCGATCGCTGCCCTCGCTGATGACGCACAAGCAGTTGCTGTTCCAGAGGTTGTAGAAGAGGGGAAGAATGTATTCAACCACATGCGCCTGCGCAAAGGAGATGTTGAAGATGGCTTTGCGCAAGCGGACGTGATCGTTGAAGGCGAGTATCGCACCGGTTATCAGGAGCACGCCTATCTCGAGACGCAGGGGGCGATCGCCGTCCCCGATGAGAACGGGTCGATGACCATTTACGGATCGATGCAGTGCCCGTTCTACGTGCAAGGGGCAGTCGCGCGTGTCCTCGGGCTTCCTCTGTCCAAGGTACGCGTCGTGCAGACGACGACCGGAGGCGCGTTCGGTGGGAAGGAAGACGTGCCCTCGCTCGTCTCGTCGCTCGCCGCGCTGATGGCGTGGAAGGCACGCAAGCCGGTCAAGCTGATCTACGATCGCAGCGAGGATATCTTGACCTCTAGCAAGCGCCACCCTTCAGTGGTCCGTTACAAGACCGGAGCGAAAAAGGACGGCACGATCACCGCGATCGAGGTCGAGTTCGTGTACAACGCGGGCGCGTACCAGACCCTGTCGTCGGCCGTCCTCTGGCGCGGCCTGGTGCACGCAGCCGGCCCGTACCGCATCCCGAACGTTAAGGTCGATGCTTATTCCGTCGCGACAAACACCGTCCCCTGCGGCGCATTCCGCGGCTTTGGGAGCCCGCAGGTGATCTTTCCCCACGAGTCGCAGATGGATAAGTTAGCTGAAAAACTGGGGATCGATCGATTGGAGATCCGCCGCAGGAACGTGTTGCGAGTGGGGGATAAGACAAGCACTAACCAGGTGCTGAAAGACAGCGTAGGGATCCTGGATACCATAGACAAGGCAGGAGAGATGGCGCATTGGGAAGAGCGCCTTGCTGCGATCGATGAATTCAACAAGAGATCGGTTGATCGCAAGCGCGGGATCGGGATCTCCACCATCACCTACGGCGTCGGCCTCGGCGGCAAGGCCCCGTTCCTCGATAAGGCGGGGGCGTACATGAAGCTCGAAGCGGACGGCTCGATCGCCTTCTCCGTAGGAACAGTGGAGATGGGCCAGGGGCTGATCACCGCGTTAACTCAGATCGCCTCCGAGGCGTTGCAGGTGCCGGTGGAGCGGATCCACATGGCGCAGGTCGACTCATCGCGCGTCCCCGATTCCGGGCCGACCGTCGCCTCGCGCGGAACGATGATGAGCGGGCTGGCCGTGGTCGACGCGGCGAGGAAACTGCGCGAACGGATCGACGCTGTTGCTGCTGATTTGGGGATTTCCAAGCAGGATATTCCAAGCAAGATGACCAAGATAGCAGAAACGTTCTGGCTTAACAACCTCGACCCGGCGGTAGAAGGCTGGGGCAAGGCTGCCCCCGTCGATTGGGACGCAGAGACTGGCCTGGGAAACGCGTACATGGTCTACGCCTACGCAACGCACATCGCCGAGGTGGAGATTGACATGGCGACCGGCGAGGTGTCGGTTGAGGAGTTTGTTGCGGTGCACGACTCAGGGAAGATCGTCAACCGCCAGCTCGCCACCGGTCAGGTGGAGGGAGGGGTGGCGCAGGGCCTCGGCTTCGCGCTCATGGAGGAGATCCCGCAGAAGGATGGAAAGCTCCTGACGAGCGGGTTCACCACCTACCGCATCCCCACGATCAGGGATGTCGCTCCGAATACTCAGGTCGACTTCGTCGAAGCCGTCTTCCCTTACGGCCCGTACGGGGCAAAGGGGCTGGGAGAGGTCCCGCTGATGGCCTCGCATACGGCAGTCTCCCGCGCCATCGCGCACGCACTCAAAGCCGATGTCAATACCTACCCGTTGTCACCCGATCGAGTAAGAGAGATAACACAATCGTAGAACATCCAGGAGATGAACCGAATGGAGTCGATAAACTGGGTCCTCAACAAACGTGCCTGGAGCTGTACCCACAGCGATGCGGTGGACAGGGTCCTCCCGGAGGGTGTGGTCCAAGAGACACGGAAATTTCATGCCCAAATTCCGGGCTACCGCATCAGCCCGCTCAAGGGGCTGGATCGCCTTGCCTCGATGCTCGGTGTCGGTGGGATCTGGGTCAAGGATGAATCGCAGAGGCTGGAGCTCAACTCATTCAAGGTGTTGGGCGGATCATTTGCCATTTACAACGTCCTCCGCCAGAAGCTGGGGCTCCTCGATACCCCGCTTTCACTGGCCGAACTCGGCTCTCCTGAAATACGTAAGAAGCTGGGAACGATCACCTTTGCCGCAGCGACCGACGGTAATCACGGGCGTGGCGTGGCGTGGGCGGCGAGCAAGCTTGGCCATCGCTCCGTCATCTACGTACCGCGTGGGACAGCACCAGCGCGGGTAGAAGCGATCAGGGGATACGGGGCGGAAGTGCGCGTGATCGACGCTAATTACGACGACACTGTGGAAAAACTCACAATCGATGCCGAGAAACACGGCTGGCAGGTGATCTCCGACACCGCCTGGCAGGGATACGAAGACATACCAGTGTGGGTGATGCAGGGCTACACGACCATGTACTCGGAGGCGCAGGAGCAACTGGCTGCGCAAGGGATCATCAAACCGACGCATGTCTTCCTGCAAGCGGGAGTGGGAGCGCTCGCCGCCTCTGGAGTGGCCTTCTATCGGCGGTTGTTCGGAACAGAGGCACCGCTCTTCGCCACAGTGGAACCGACCAATGCTGCGTGTCTTTTCGAATCGATGAGAATAGGAGACGGAAAGCCATACAAGATTGAAGGAGACCTGAAGACGATCATGGCCGGGCTCTCATGCGGACGGCCAAACCCGATCGCATGGAACGTGCTGTGGGACTGTGCGCATGTCGCCATCTCCTGTCCAGACTTCGTCGCGGCGCGCGGGATGCGGATGTACGCAGTGCCGCTCGCTGGTGATCCGTTCATCGTATCCGGTGAGTCCGGAGCGGTTACACTGGGAGCGCTGTCGTTCATCATGCAGCGCTCCGAGT
>CAYQFN010000117.1:0-5402 GCA_964416685.1 uncultured Thermotogae bacterium
AATGCCTCTTCCCCATCACAGAACCCGAAGCACGAGTACGAGAAGGGTGGGACGTATCAGGTGAAACTGACAGTTACCGACGGTGATGGAAGCTCGAAGATGTTGCAGAAGATGATTACCAGCGCGACTTTCGACCCTTCATCACGAGAGGTACAGATTACGGTCTTGATGTTCGGGCAGACGCTACGAGGCACGCTAAACGCTTGTGAGGACAGGCTATCGGGGTTCTAGTACGATGCCGTCGCCGGATGGCGCGGTGAGGACTGGAGCGTAAACTTGCAGTAAACAGAAGCGTTTCCTCGACAACGAACCGGGTATGCGTGTTTCTCGGACGTGGGGATGGCAGGTGTTGGTTTCGTTGAATCCAAAAGATTATCACACTTGACAGATCGATCTTGCCCGCGGATGAATGTTGCCTTTGGCAGTATCCTCTGCGGGTTGAAATTCATGTGTTGACCTAAGAGCGAGAAGAAGCTTGTGACGGGTCGAGAAGGAGCTTTGATGACACATAGTAGGGGAATCTTTGTTGTTCTTGTTGTCGCGTTGGCATTCGGCTTGACGGGATGTGCGCTCCTCTCACAATGGTTTAATCTTCCCAGTGCTGGTGTGCCGTGGGCCAATGGGGATTCAGTGCCTGTGGGAAGCCAAACGGTTCCATCAAGCGGTGGGACAGTCACTGTTAATGATTCAGGTGGCCCCCTCGCTGGGATGACAATTGAAGTGCCCGCCGGAGCCTATGCCGGGAGCAAGACGTTCACGACTTCATACAAGCTGATCACGGGTGATCCTGGGGTGAATATCAATCCAATAACCCCACTGATCACTGTCGAAAACGGTGGAGAATTCGCCAGTGACCCGATGATGGTAACCATTCCAGTTGCTGTTCCCGCTGGACACTTCGCAATGGGCTTCTTCGTAACTGATACAGGCCAATTTGAGGGAATGCCGCTTGTGGCGGAGACGTCGACTTCCATAACGGTTGCCACAGCTCACTTTTCGCGGTTCATTATCGCCTCTGTCCCCAAAGCCTTGCTCACGGGGACGATCGACACGGGTTTTCGCCCGATGGTCGACGACTGGCAGTTTCCGAATATGGGCTCGTACATCGCCTCGGGCGGGCACTGTGCAGGTCAGGCAATCACCGCTATGTGGTACTACACCGAGAAGACGCTCAACGGCACGTCCACGCTGTACGGACGGTTTGACGACAACGGAAACGCTGCGACACCAGATCTGTGGCAGGATGACAGCCTTGGCTATCGCTTTGCCTCGACCATTCAGAAGGACATCGATTGGGGCAACTGGTCTCTGAAAATTAATCGCATCCTGAACGACAACGATGACAGCCTGAATTGGAATGCCTTCTTGTACTCGATGCTTGTAACAGGCGAGCCGCAGTACGTGTCGATTCACAGCAGCACTTTTCACGGAGGGCATGCCATGATCGTCTATAAGGCCGACGTCAGCAGCGGCACCCTGTACGTAGCCGATCCGAACTACCCGGGAAACACGGGCCGTCGCATCGAGTACGCAAACGGAGCATTTTCTCCCTACAACTCCGGCGCGAACAAAGCGGATATCGATGCTGGTAAGGGGAGAGCCTATGACAAGATTGGCTATTTGGCTAAGAGCGCTCTGATCCCCTGGGATAAGGTAGCCGCGCGATGGAGGGAATTTGAGTACGCAACCATCGGAGATGATCTTTTCCCGTCCTATACCCTTGTGGTAAAGGATGCTACGGGTGCAGACGTTCCCTTGGTCGATGGAATGACAGTCAGCAGCGACAAACTGGAGATTGAACTAGACGATGTTGCGTTTGGAGATGATCTTGGGTTTATTGTGCGCCGTGGGAACGAGTGGCTATCGTTTGATAGTGAGGGCAAGATTGATCTTCTCGATGGAGACAATAGGCTTGGACTTTTCGTTGTTGGACAAAAAAATGGCCATTGGGAGTACGTGGACTTTAAATGGGTAACGGTAACAAAGGGAAGTGCTGCTACGGGATATGCGGAAATCACGGTTCAAGTACATGGGAATATAACAGCGATTCACCCTCATGAGATCAATCAAGAAACAGGCCAGCCTGGGGTGACCTATCATAGCGATACGCCCTTCGAGTGGATTGCATTCCGTTCCTGGGATAACGGCGCTCTTGCTGGCAACACGTTTACTGCATCGTGGAGTGGCTTCATGGAGCTTAGCCAAGGGCCGTACACCGGGTCGATGACGGTCGTATTTAACGATGCGATGGACAGGGTGGTCTCGTTTACCGTCACAGAAGCGCAACCCTTTGATAATGGCGATGTTCATACATGGTCAGCAAGCGGTGGCGATATTCCGATTGAGCAGATTGGAAACGGGTTTCGGTGGTTTGTTATTGAAGGCACGGCTACGGGTTCTAGTCTGAGTTCGTTCACCGATAACTGGTCTTACGGCAATGGGCAGACTATGCAAGTAACGAGCTACTTCTGTGATGTTGATAGCTATATAGAAATTTACTTATACGACAAGAGGCCATATTGATCTAGTTAGTCATGCCGAGGTGTCCTTCCAGCCACGTCTCGACATCGTTCAGCACAAGATCGCGTTCGGGCTCGTTGTACACCTCGTGGTAGAGACCGTCGTAGACCTTGAGTGTCTTGTCGCTTGAGCCGATCGTATCATGCAGAATGCGGGCGCCGTTCGGATCGACTAGCCTGTCCGCGCCGCCCTGTAGGATCATCATCGGCAGCGTGATTCGTGACGCCTCTTCTGTGACGCGCTGCATAGCCTTCAGCAATTCGTAAGCCAGTCGCGCAGTCGTCTTTCCGTTGTAGACCAACGGATCATCTATGTATGCTCGTACTACCTCGCGATCACGAGATATCGCTTCGGCATCTAGCGACATCACTCCCAGTTTGGGGGCCAACGCAGAAAGGATCCTCGCCATGAAGATCGTCAAACGGGAGATGTTCTTTGGCACGACAACACTTGGGCCAGAGAGGATCGCTCCAGTGAATGCAGACTGATGATCGAGAAGGAACACGGCAGCGATCAGTGCTCCCATGCTGTGCCCCAACAGGAAGATCGGCTTATCCGGTTGCCACTTTTCGATCATCTCAAGGTACTCGCCGAGTACGTTAGTGAAATCGGAAAAGCGCTTCACATAGACGCGAGTACCCTCGGATCGACCGTGGCCGAGGTGATCGAGCGAGTAGATGGCGTAGCCGTGGGGGACAAAGTGATCGACTACATTCGTGTACCTGCCACTGTGTTCGGCGAGGCCGTGTGCGATCAGGATCACCGCGCGCGGATCACCGTCTGGCAGCCAGTACTGATAGGAGATCTTGGCACCGCGCACTCCTTTGAAGAAACCATCCTTGTGTTTCATGTCGCCCACCGATCGACTGTGTCAAGAAGATCCTGGACAAGCTCGAAGTACCTCCCGACGTGTACCCCATCCAGCAGCGCATGATGAGCCTGCACGTTGAGCGGCATTCTGGTTCGCCCATCGTGCTGCTCGTACTTCCCCCAGGCGAAGCGGGGAACAGAGTCCGGTGGGTCGAGTGGCGCCGGGTGAACCATCGCCGTGAACGCGATCCAAGGAAGTGAAGTCATGAACAAGAAGTCATTACGGTCCGGCTCAGGCCACACGGAGTTGGCTGTGCGAGCCTGCTCGATGCGTAGCTCCGCTCCTGTGGCGAACTCCGCAAATGCCTCCACGTACCGCAGAGAGCAGAAGTGAAACTGCTCGTTATCGGCAAGTATGGTGATCGATGGATGGACGACGTCGTACTCCACAACACCATCGCCCTCCATCCGTTGTCTAAAAGCAGGGATAGCGTTTGCCGCTCTTGACAGCACGTAGACCAGCCCGATGGTGAATGACGTTTTCTTCTCTCTTGCCGCAACGCGCAACGCGGTGACATCTACGTTTGTCGTGATGCTGAAGTAGGGGAAACCGAAACTACGGAAGAGCTCGTATGATTGCCGGCGCGGCCAATTCTCGATGTCGATGTGCTTGCAGTGCTTCTCAACCATAGTGGGTGGTTCCTCCTCTGTGGAAGCTTACGCCATGAAGTGGGTATGGAGCAAAGAGAAGTGATTCTTGACAGTATCGCGTAATGGATGAGGCTACTGCACATAACGGGATCCACATTGCAGAGGCGTGAAACAGTGATACATAATGAGTGAAGGGCAAAGAGGAATGGTAAGAGCATTCTCTCGCAGAGCCGCAGAACACGCTGAGAAAACTATTTGGGAGGCAAAGAACAAGAGCCATGTTTTAGGAAGCTTCCTCAGCCAATGTGTGTACAGTGGCTACAGCTTAATTGGGCTAAAAAGGCGCTTCGCCGTTTGCGGTTGATACTAGAGTATCCACTGCAAGTAGCGAAGCGCCGGTTGCTAGAAATCGCTAACGAAACCCGATGCCGTGAAAGAAGGCAACTGATCAAGAAGCAAGCGAAAGGAACGCTACCAAAAAGCAGTTCACATCTCTCGAATTCCGATGCGGGGTTACCCCCTCTTCTCCTCTCGGTTCAGGTACTCCAGAATTGCCTCAACTACGAGGTAATTAACCGAGCGATCCCGCTTATTCCCGAGGCGGATCAGGCGTTCGACCGGTTTCTCCTCCATCTTCTTCTGCGGAATGTAGATTGAGAGCTTGTCTAGGATCTCTTTCTTCGCCATGTTGTTCACCCCCTTATCATTTTCATCTGCTCTAGCATAGCATGTATGGCCTTGCCAGTCAAGCATAGAGAGTGGATGGTATGAGACGATGCTAGATATCGAGAGAGCCAGTTGCCCCATCGCGCAATCTGTTTGGATAGCAAATACACGATGGGTGGCCAGATTGGAAGGGGTGGTGCTTGGTGGCTATACGGCAACAGGTATTATCACTTCAACTTGAGATTCCCTGTGGTCTTGCCACAGGATTTCCTTATCCCCCTCCTTGATAGGAAAGGATCGGGGTGAGGTAAGATAATGAAATCCCAGTTTTGACTATCAGCTCAAAATGAAATTGACGCTGATCATGGCGGAATACCCCGTAGTCTTGCTACGGAGATAGTCAATTTCAGGGGGTTTCCTTATTCGAAACGGTCTCCTGAAGGACAGAATTGGGAATGTCCTTTATAGCCCTTCGCTGTCTTGAGTTTGCAACAGATACCTAACAGAGAACGATCAGTTTTTCTAGCTATAGGGTGACAATAGCGACGCTCTGCCCTCAGAAGACAGAGTGAGGCAGTGTAAAGGAGGCCTCGAAGCGACTGCCAAAGGGATGCGCAAAGCTATGCTCTACGGGAACAGCTAAGGCTCTTGCGCTCTTTATACTGTCTAGTTGTGCAACGGTATTCTGGACGCAAAAATAGCTCCCCATCAAAGAAGCGCCGAGAACAAACACCTTACCAGCGCACTGCGAATAA
>CAYQFN010000118.1:0-5386 GCA_964416685.1 uncultured Thermotogae bacterium
TCATCAAGGATGATCACCGCTCGAACTCTCCACGATTCTCCTCCAGTGCCCGCATCTGCACCGCGCACACCGGGGTGAACGCGAGCGGATGAAACGAGAGGATCACTTTTCTCCCACGAAGATCCTCCAGATTTACCTTCTCGCCGTGTTGATCGGAAAGGACGAACCCCAGAGCTTTCGTTCCTACTTCAGCTGACATCTAGATTGCCTCCTTGGCCATCGCCTGCTCGATCATCTGATCGATCACCTTCTGAAGTGACTGCGGTAGGCCCTCAATCTTGACGTCGAGAAAACCGCGGATGATGAGCGATCTCGCGATCTCCTCGGTGAGGCCGCGCGTCATCAGGTAGTTAAGCTGCTCACCGGCGATCTTGCCCACTGCCGCCTCGTGCGATAGCTCCGTGTCCGGGTAAGTCGCCTTCAGCTCTGGGATGGCGTGGATTAGTGCTTCCTCGTCGAGCATGATTCCATTGCACTCCATGTGCCCCTTGGTATCGGCGTTTCTCCCCTCGATCAACCCACGCGAAATGACGCTGCTCTTCGTCGCCACGACGCGGCTGATGATCTCACCCCGCGATCCAACGCCGCGAAGCACGATCCTTCCCCCAACATCGAAGTGCGATCCCTCCTTGGCGTACAGGATGGAGTTAAACCTTGCCGTGCCGCCCGACTCAACGATAGCGAGCGGGTTTGTGTCGATGTGTTTCACCCTAGTCAGAGCGATGTAGTTGGAGAGGTACGTTCCTCCCTTCTCGACAACGATCCTCGTTCGCGGCCTAACTTCCACCTCCGGGGCCCAGTCGTGGACCATGGTGTATGTCAGGGTCGCCCCTTCCCGCACGAAGATCTCGGTCACAGCGATGTGCTTACCGGCGTTGGAGTACGAGGCCGCAGTGCATCCGGTGATCAGGTGAAGCTCAGAGCCCGGCTCCAAAACGATGATGTTGTGCAAGACCTGTTCGTTCCGATCCGCCTTGAGGAGGAAGCAGGACTGGGCTGGGAACCTGATCTTCGCCCCTTCTTTCACGTGGATGAAGTTTCCGGCTGGATTCTCGTGAGAGGCGACAAGGCGAGTGAACTCATCGGCATCGGGGTCGACCAGGCTCCACTCGAGTTCCTTCACCCAAGGATAGTCGACCCGCGCTCGACGCATCGAATCCATCACCAGTTCTCGCTCCTTCGAGGCGGCAACCCGTGTTGTGTCATCCTCAAGCAGGAACGATGCTGAACGCGGGGTATCCCCGGTTTCATCGTAGCCTACCTTCTTTAGATCGAGTTTATCCTTTGAGGAAGTCATGGATCTTCTCCTTTATCTGCGCCTCGGCAAGGCAGTTTCCAAACCCGTTCTCCGAGATCTGATCGAAGATGTCGAGCGGCGCTCCCGAGCACATGATCCGCCCGTTCACGAGGACGTAGCCGCGCGTAGCGTGCAAGTGCTTGAGTACGCTCCCGGTATGGGTGACGATGATCCCGCCGACCGTTCGCTCGCGAATGGGTAGATCCCGCTGAAACAGGCGCTCAATCACGGCAGTGAGGAGCTTGAGGCTGTCGACGTCCACTCCGGACTCGGGCTCATCAAGCAGCAGGAGCTTCGGACGTTGCAACAGGAGCTGAAGAAGCTCGCTTCGCTTCTGCTCTCCACCGGAGAAGCCATCGTTCAGCCCGCGGTTGATGTGATCCCCCATCCCAAGCTTCGACGCTTCCTCATCGAGCTTACGTGCATCGATACCGAGCGCTTTAGCAAGTGCAAGAAGCGATACATCGCGCACCACCGGCGGCTGCTGAAAGGCAAGCCCGATCCCCAGTCGCGCGCGCTCATCGATCGGAAGATGCAGGATCGACTTCCCCTCGAACCGTATATCCCCCGACACCACCCGGTAGGGAGGAAGGCCCATGATCGCCTTGATCAGACTCGACTTCCCCGTTCCATTCGGCCCGAAGACGACGTGAATCTCGCCTGCGGCTATAGTCATGTTGACGCTCGAGAGGAGTGGCGCATCATCGATTGCCACAGTGAGGTTCTCAATCTCAAGGAGCGGGTTCATCATTTCTCCAGTTCCACTGCAAGATCATCGCTTAGAAGGACGATGTGCCCCATCTCCTCGCGGATGATGTCGTCCATTTGGGCGTTTCCGAGTTTTTCCGGTACGAGCTCGCGAATCCCTAGGTAGAAAATGATCGAGTCCTTCTCCAGATCGATCGCCTTACGGTAGACATCGACGAGCGATTTTCCCGCCAGATCCGCCGCCGGGGCGCTCCGGTAGTCGAAGACGTTCCCATCGACGATCGCTCCCAGGTAACGACCGACCTCTCCATCGGGGTCAAAGGACGCTCGTTCCTCCGGCTGAGACGCGCGCATCTCGGCGAATATCTGCTCGTGGTCGTTCTCCATCTTCGCTAGCTTGCGAAGCTTAGCCTTCTTCTCCTCATCCTCGGTCATCTGCGCGGCGCGCTCGTAGTACTCCGCGCCGTTGCGCTCGATCCTCTCCGCCATCGCTAGGATCTCATCGATATTGTAATTGCGGCTCATTGCTCACGCTCCTCTCATCAGCCTTGCCAGTTCCTCGGCAAGCTCGTCGATCCTCGCTAGATCATCATCCCGCGGCAAGCCCTTGACCATCACCGGGTCGAGCCACTCAAGCTTCAGCGATGCCGTGAGGGACTTGATCGTCTCCGGTGCCTTCCCTCCCCAGCCGTAGGAGCCGATGATACCGGCGTACTTCAGCTTCGGGCGGAGGGCGGCGATCAGGTACGCCGCGGAGACGACGCTCGGGTGTGGTCCAACAAGGAGCGTCGGAGTCGCGAATACTACGGCTTTGGCCTCCACCAACGCTTCGGCGAGTTTCCCTGTATCGGTCACCGTCAGGTTGAACGGCGCGACCTCGATCCCTCTATCTACCAGGGACGTGATCAGACGATCGACCATCACCTGCGTGCTCCCATGCATCGACACATAAGGGAGAACGACGATGTCTCCCGGCTCATCGAGCACCCAGTGCCGATAGGCATCGATGATGAACTCCGGTTCATCGTACACCTGACCGTGGCTAGGACAAATCATCGATACCTCGTAGCTCTCCAGCTTCTTCAGGTGCTTGGCGATCATGGTGCGAAACGGCATCATGATCTCGGCGTAGTAGCGCTTGGCCGCGTCGTACACGCGGCCCTTATCAGTGACGTAAACCTCAGTCGAGGCGATGTGCGAGCCGAAGAAGTCGCAGGTGAACAGGATCTTCTCCTGCTGCAGGTAGGTGAGCATCGTCTCCGGCCAGTGCACCCAAGGGGCGTGCAGGAACTCCAGAGTCCTATCGCCGAGGCTTATCGTCTCACCGTTCGCTACGGTTGTGATCCTCTCGGGATCGATATGCAGATGATCGACGAGCATCGATTTGGCCTTTGGACTGCAGAGAACCTGCACCTGTGGATAACGTTCCAGCACCCATGGCACGGAACCGGAATGGTCCTGCTCCACGTGCTGGACGATCATGTAGTCGATATCCTCTTCATCGCGCAGTTGCCCCTGCAGTACGCTGATCTTCGCCGGATCGACTGCGTCGATGAGGGCTGTCTTTTCGCTTCCCGTGACGAGATATGCGTTGTAGCTTGTCCCATCGGGAAGCGGGATCAGCTCATCGAACGAGCGCCGATCGAAATCTTGTGCTCCGAGGAGACTTACACGCTCTGTGAGCTTTCTTGGATTCATCTTGCCCCCCTTGATAAGTATTCATGACTTCAAATGCTGCATGCTTTGCGTAGCGCCGCACACTGTGCGACGCTACGCATCCTCATTTCCTAGCTCAACATGCGGGCGATGTCCTCTTTCGGATCCCCGATCAGTCGCAGGTCGTAGTTATCCTGCAGTACCTTGAGGATGTCGTCGTTCACCCACGCTGGTAGGATCGGGCCGAGGTAGATCCCCTTGATCCCGAGCGACAACAGGGACCACAGGATGGCGACCGCCTTCTGCTCCATCCACGATAGGACGAGGGTCAGAGGAAGGTCGTTCACTCCCACGCCGAACATGTCGGCGAGCGCCACCGCGAAGTCGACGGCAACGATCGAGTCGTTGCACTGCCCAAGGTCGATCAAGCGCGGGATCCCCTCGATATCTCCGAGGTCGAGGTCGTTGAACCTGAACTTTCCACAGGCGAGGGTCAGAACGACCGTGTCCGCGGGAAGGTTCTGCACGAACTCGCGATAATAAGTCGACTTGCGCAGCGGTGAATCACACCCACCGACGAGGAAGAAGTGCTTGATCTTCCCCTCCTCCACAAGTTTCTTGATCTTGTCCTTTAAGGGCAGGAGAGTGGAGAGAGAGAACCCGGTGGTGAGGGTCACGTCCCCGGGTGCGTCGGGAAGCTCTGGCAGAGACAGCGCCTTTTCGATCACCTCGGAGTAGTCGTAGCCATTAATGTGCTTCACCCCGGGGAGCTTGGCAGGCCCGGTGGTAAACATACGATCCTTATAATCGTCTTTCGGCAATAGGACACAGTTTGACGTCCCCAGGATTGCTGCCGGCACTTCGGAGAAAAGCTTCTTCTGGTCGAACCAGGCCTTCCCCAGATTCCCCACCAGGTGCTTGTACTTCTTTAGGCCGGGGTAACCGTGTGCCGGGAGGAGTTCCGAGTGAGTGTAAACATTGATCCCTTTGCCTTCCGTCTGCTTGAGCAGCTCCTCCAGCGCCTTTAGCCCGTGGCCGGTGGCGATGATCGCGTGTCCTTTGACCGTCCCTGTCGAGACCTTCGTTGGAACCGGCTCGCCGTATGCCTCGATGTGTGCCTTCTTGAGCAGGCGCATCGTGCGCAGGCTCATCTCTCCCGCCTCGATAGCGAAGCGCACGAGGTCATCGGTATCGAAGTTGACGTTGGTGAACGTCGCGTAGAACACGCGCTCGAGGAACGCATCGATCTCTGTGTCTGTGTGCCCCAGCTCGCGGGCGTGGTACAGGTATGCCGACAGCCCCTTGGTGGTGAGAAGCAGGTTATCCTGAAGTCGGGCGACGGTCGCGGTCTTGCCGCACACGCCCTGCACGGTACAGCCGGTTCCTCCTACAGTCTGCGAGCATTGGTAACAAAACATGTCCAGTTTTTCTGGCATTACTCCTCCTTTACGCTTCGTCGAGGAGGGTCTTCTCCCCCTCGATCGCCTTTATTTTCGTAATGTCCTGCGTTACCTCGAGTGTCCCCAGGTAGACGCCGGACTCTCCCCTCACGGGAAGGTAGCGGATGTACACCGTCCTCCCGTTCTTCTTGATCCAAAAATCGGCCTGATCACGCTCACCGTCCTCGAATTCCTTCAGGATCCTGTTGACTATCGCCACGCTCTTCTGCGGATGACAGTTCTGCACAGCCCTCCCGATGATCGCCGGGCTCCTGACGAACACGCG
>CAYQFN010000119.1:0-5299 GCA_964416685.1 uncultured Thermotogae bacterium
ACGTGCGGGGCTTGACAAACATAGAACGCCTGGCTGTCATGCCCCGCCTTGTCTGTACGCTAGTGAAGCTCGCCCGTGTTCCCGTTATCGTGACGCGCTCTGGACCATGAGGACGAAGCTAGCGGCGATGAGCCGTAAATGGCAGTCACTCCGACAGGATCATAAGTTGTGACATAGATCGTCCCGTCCGAAGCGATTGCGGGAGAACCGCTGTTTGCCGGGATGTTGAGAGTCCACTTGGCGGAGCCGTCCGGGTTAACCGCAGCAAAGCTCGTGTCCGCGGCGAAGACGATGGAGCCATAAATCGTACCGTCAGCGGTCACAGCTACGTTTCTGCCTCCTCCAACGTTGCCCTCATGCCACTTCAATACCCCGCTGCTGGTCAGGGCATACAGATCTCCATCGACGTACCCGCTGGACCCGACCACGTAAATCGTGCCATCAGAGCCGATGGATGGAATTCCTGGGTTAGGAATACCATCATATTCCCAGACTATTGCGCCGTTTGAGGATATCGCGAAGATCCTGCCGCCGCTTGAATACGAAGGCACATATATCGTTCCATCCGAACCTATGGCAAGACCGTTGGTGTTGACATCATAACCGTCCAGATCGACGTTCCAGAGGACTGCGCCGTTGTCGGGATTGTAGGCGAACAGGCTCCAGTGACGTCCCGATGGTTGATACGCGTACTGCAGCGTGTAAAGCACACCATTCTTGCCAACGGTGAGGGCTTTAGCGCCGTTGCCTATGTTGGGGTCCGCTAGGTCCTTGGCCCACTTCATGCCGCCGTTCGGATCGATAGCAAACAAGTATCGGTGATAGGCACCGCCGCCGCAGTGGGCGATGTAGATCGTCCCATCCGGGCCGAGGGTGGCACCGTAAATTTGGGCATGGGGATAGGGATCTCCCCCCTCTGGGGTCGTCCATTCCCACTTCTTCGTTCCATTTGGGTTAAAGGCGTAGAGCTTGTAGTAGCCCACCACGTAGATAGTGCCGTCCGCAGCTATCACAGGATAGCTCATGGCGCGTTCTCCCATGGAGTAAGGAGAGAAATCCAACTCCTGGCTGCTCCACAACAACGAGCCTGCGGGACTGATGGCAAAGAGCTTGATCGGCGACCCGGCTATAACATAGACCGTGCCGTTAGCACCTATTGCTGCGGTATAACCGATACCAACAACACTAGAGTCGGGACTCCACTGCCACTTAACCGTGCCCTCTTGTCCTACTGTTCCACCTCCCCCTATGGCGATTGCATGCGCACCCGACCAGACTGACTCTTTACTCATCTGATTCTTCGCCCTTGCCCTTACTTGGAAGGTTCCGGCGGTGGAGTAAGAGTGGGACATGGATACAAGAGCGCCCGAAGCCACATAAGCACTCCAGCCCGACTTTGTGCCATCTCCCCAATCAAACTGAATCGAGACATCGCCCCCTTGAGGGTCAACAGCTGACGTAGCGAAGGCATAGGAAATGCTGATATCCCCACTTGAAGGGCCTGTGGGTACACTTGGAACAGCAATCTGGTCATTGAACAATGTGCAGCCCTGCAGCAACGATGGATAATCACCCAGTGAGCAGCCGGCCAATAGCAGCATAAGCGCGACAGAGAGCAAGCCGAGTAATCTTGCAGTGCGGTATACTTTTCTCTTTGACATTCCTTCTCCTTTTCTTGCTTTTCTCGATGCGAATTATGCTTCGCCTAAGGCTTATACCACTCCTTTGGTTTAACTTTCAAGTGCAACTGTTAATTGTGTACGTGTCGACAAGAGTACTCCGTGCGGGGTGCGAGAGCCAGGCAGCCTCTGCGGCCAGTGACAGGTTCTGCAACATGAGAGGCATCATCAACTGTAAACAGTGGCAACCTCAAGGGATTGAAGTACCTCAACGAACTGCTAGGTGACTGCTTCCTAAGAGGGATCGTTCTCTACACCGGTGATCAACCCGGTCCCTTTGGCTCGAACATGTATGCCTTGCCGGTGAGTACGCTGTTGGCAAAACAATGATATTCTCCCTACGTGACGCTGGGATACTGCTCTCCCAGCAGTTCCGCCTGCTGAATCACCGTCTCCGTTGCCTTGGCCTGTTTGTCCGGCGGGTACCCGTACTTGCGCAGCGCCCGTTTGACGAGAACCCGGAGCTTGGCGCGGACGCTCTCCTTCATCGTCCAGTCGATCGTTGCGTTGTTGCGCACGGTCTCTGAAAGCTCGCGGGCGAGTCTGCTCAACACCTCATCGCCCATCACCTTCACCGCGCTGTCGTTCGTCTCCAGCGCATCGTAGAACGCGAGCTCCTCCTCGGTGAGCCCGAGCTTTTCGCCTCGCCCCGCCGCCTCCCGCATATCCTTGGCGAGCTCGATCAGCTCCTCGATCACCTGCACCGTCTCGATCGCCCTGTTTTTATAGCGGTGGATCGTCCGTTCGAGCATCTCGGCGAACGAGCGCGACTGGATCAGGTTCTTCCGCCGCCGCGTTTTGATCTCGTCGTTCAGCAGCTTGCGTAGCAGCTCGACGGCGAGGTTCTTCTGCGGCAGTCCCCGCACCTCTGCGAGGAACTCGTCGGAGAGGATGGAGATATCGGGCTTCTTGATCCCCGCCGCCTCCAGGATGTCGATCACCCGATCGGGGACGATCGCTGCGGAGACGATCTGGCGGATCGCCGGCTCGATCTCGTCGGCCGGGCGCTGGCGGGTGACGGTGTGCTTGACCAGCGTCGCCTTCACCGCCTGGAAGAACGCGACCTCGTCGCGGACGGCGATCGCCTCGGGCTGCGGGACCGAGAGGGCGAACGCCTTCGACAGCTCCACCACCGCCTTTATGAACTGATCGGTCGGCTCCTCCTGCGAGAGGAGGTGTTGCAGAGCGGCGGGGAGGAACGTCAACCGTTCGGACGGGCTCCCGGTGAGGTAGGGTGAGTAGTCGAACCCGTGGAAGTAATCGCGGCAGATCTCGATCTTCTCCAGCATCACGGCGACCGCTTCCCTCTGATCGATCGTCGGCTTCCCGCGTCCTCCGCTCTGGGTGTAGGTGGCGAGCGCCCGGCGCAGGCTGTCGGCAAGGCCGAGGTAATCGACGATCAGCCCGCCCGGCTTGTCGCGGAACACCCGGTTGACGCGCGCGATGGCCTGCATCAACGTGTGCCCCTTCATCGGCTTGTCGATGTACATCGTGTGCAGGCACGGCACGTCGAACCCGGTGAGCCACATGTCGCGCACGATTACGAGCTTGAGCGGATCGTCCGGATCCTTGAACCGCTTCGCCAGCCGTTCGCGGCGGAGCTTGTTGCGGATGTGCGGCTGCCAGTCGGCCGGATCGGACGCCGAGCCGGACATCACCACCTTGACCTCGCCCTTCTCATCGTCATCTGAGTCCCACTCTGGCCGAAGCTTCGTGATCTGGTCGTACATCTCCACACAGATCCGCCTGCTCATACACACGATCATCGCCTTGCCGTCGAGGGTGGAGAGCCGGGCATCAAAGTGATCGAGCAGATCGCGCGCCACCATGCCCAGGCGCTTCTCCGTCCCCACGATCGCCTCCGTCTGCGCCCACTTCGTCTTCAACCGCTCCACCCGTTCGATCTCCTCGCCCTCGGTCACCTCCTCGAACTCGGAATCGATCCGCGGCTTCTCCTCCTCGGAGAGGTCGAGCTTGGCGATCCGGCTCTCGTAGTAGATCGGGACGGTGGTCCCGTCGGCGACCGCCCGCTCGATGTCGTAGACGCTGATGTAGTCCCCGAACACGTGGCGCGTGTTCCGGTCCTCAAACTCGATCGGTGTCCCGGTGAACCCGACGAAGGTCGCGTTGGGGAGCGCGTCGCGGATGTGGCGGGCGAACCCGTCGATGAAGTCGTACTGGCTGCGGTGCGCCTCGTCGGCGATCACCACGATGTTGCTGCGATCGGAAAGGAGCGGCATCTGATCTACAGAACCCTCACCCCTAACCCCTCTCCCAGAGGTAGAGGGGAATGCAGCTTTATGGATTTGCTCAAGGGCCTGTTCCGGGTTTTTCTCAACTAGATTGTTTGGAAGGCGGAGTACAGTGAAGCCGAGGCCTTGCAGATAGGTATCTCGTCTTCGATCGTGTTCCACTTGCTGTTCCCGTTTGTGAATCGGTCCATCGAGTTCAATGACCAGACCCTTCTCCGCGCAGAAGAAATCGACGATGTAATCACCAATTTGGTGTTGTCGTCTAAACTTTAATCCGGCAAGCTGCCTATCGCGCAGCATCTCCCACAGGATCCCCTCAACTGGAGTTTGCTCTTGTCGTAACTCGCGGGCCCTGGCGGCAAGCCCGGAGAAATGATATCCACCTCTGTATTGCGACTTCGTGCTTCCTCTCCCCTTGGGAGAGGACTGAGGTGAGGGCGCCACCGCAGATGGCATGAACTTCTGAATCGTTGAGAAGACCACGCCGCCTGATGCCACGCTGAGCAGCTTGCGCAGATGCTCCCGGCTCTCCGCCTGTACCGGGTTCTGGCGGAGGATCTCATGGCAGCGGGAGAACGTCCCGAACAGTTGATCGTCGAGGTCGTTGCGGTCGGTGATCACGACGATCGTCGGGTTGCGCATTTCATGGTTCAGAATAAGCTTCCCGGCGAAGAAGACCATGGTCAGGCTCTTACCCGCCCCCTGCGTGTGCCATACGACCCCGCCGCGGTGGTCACCGCCCGGAGCCGACGCGTGGAGCGTCGATTCTACCGCCTTACGCGTGGCGTGGAACTGGTGGTAGCCGGCGATCTTCTTGGTCACCGTCTTCCCATCCTCCTCGAACACGATGAAGTGGCGGATGTAATCGAGGAAGCGATCCTTGTCAAACACACCCTTTATCAGCACCTCGAGCGGGAGCATCGTTGCAGGCGCGAGCTCCTCCCCCTCGATCGTGCGCCACGGTAAGAACCACTCGCGGTTTGCAGTGAGCGATCCGATCCGCGCCTCCATACCGTCCGAGATCACGAGGAGCTCGTTGTAGCTAAGCAGGGACGGGATCTCGCGCTTGTAGGTATCAAGCTGCTTTCGCGCCGATTCGATCGTCGCGTTCTCGTCGGTCGGGTTCTTGAGCTCGATCACCGCAAGGGGCAGGCCGTTCAGGAAGACGACGATGTCCGGACGGCGGTTGTGCTGTCCTTCCACCACCGTGAACTGGTTCACCACCAGCCAGTCATTGGCCTCGGGATTCTCGAAGTCGATTAGCTTGATCGAGTCATAGGCAATCCCGCCCTCCACATCGTCACTCCCTCTCCCATTGGGAGAGGGCCGGGGTGAGGGTTCCCCTCGATACTCGACGGGAATACCGTC
>CAYQFN010000120.1:0-5282 GCA_964416685.1 uncultured Thermotogae bacterium
GGTAGAGGCGGAGAAGGGGGAATCTACAGGTCAAGCAGATGTTCGAGGAAATCACTTCTAATGTGTCTCTTTGTCATTCCAAGTAGGTAACTAAAAAATAAGGGGCAAATGCTAACGCCCCGATAGAAGTGCAGAAGTGTTCACCACGAAGGACCTGTCTACGTCCGAAGGACAGGCAGGCACGAAGGAAGAAGAGGAGTACAAAGCACTTGATATCGCTCGCTAGTTTTTTGAGATTACACAGCAATCACCTCATTGATAGGTCACAGATCTTTATTTTTGGCGCTCTTCATGGTAAACTCCTGGCATTAGTTTCGCGTGGTCTAGAACTAGAGGTCACTATCCATTCTTGTCCGCATCCTGCCTCTTCTTTGGATGCAGACAGGTACTGGCACAGGCAGGGGAAACGACAAGGAATCTCTATTTGCATGCCAACGATCGTTCTTTCCCCTTTTAACGGTTTGTGATGTTGATCTAAGGGTCGAGTATTCTTTGTTGTAGCAGATGTTATTGGTCTAGCAAGTGACACCTGGTTTGTGCGTTGCGAAGATATGCGAGCAGGAGGAAGGAAGAACGAAGAATGGTCACTATCAAGGACATCGCCCAGGAAGTAGGGGTTTCGCCGTCTACAGTCTCCCGCGCGCTGAGCGATAGCCCGCTTATCAGCACGGCAACAAAGGAGCGGGTCCGTGCTGTTGCGGAACGGCTCGGCTACGAACCGAATGAGCTTGCCCGTGCACTGGTGAAGGGGGCATCTGGAGCGGTGGGGTTGCTCGTCCCTGACATCACGAACCCATTTTTCGCGGATATTGCTCGTGGGGTGGGGGAAGTGGCGCACGCTGCCGGCTATGGCGTGATCCTGTGTAACACGATCGGATCTATCGATCGCGAAGGAAGCTACATTAGCCTCCTGCGCCGTAAGCAGGTGGACGGGCTTGTTCTGGCCACGGCTACGCTCAACGACCCATCTACAAGGCGCCTTTCAAAGACGGAGACTCCGTTCATCCTCGTATCGCGCATCTGCCGAGGGGTGGACACTTCCTATGTAATCGGCGATGATCGTGTGGGCGCGCGGCTGGCGATGGAGCACCTGATCGAACTTGGGCATCGTAGGATTGGTTTCATCGGTGGACCATCTAACGTTCAATCAAGCCGCGATCGGAGATCGACGTACCGCAAGGTCCTTCGCCAACACGGCCTGTCCGCTGATGATGCCTGGGTCTGCTACGCCGACTTTACCCAGGCCGCCGGGCGGGAGGCTGGTAAGCGGATTCTCTCCCTCGAGAACCGCCCAACAGCGATCTTTGCCGCCAATGATGTGACCGCTCTCGGTGTATTGGAAGCAGCGGACGAATTAGGATTATCCGTCCCGGAAGATCTGTCTCTTGTGGGATATGATAATATTCCCTACGCCTCTCTTCCCCGCATTCAGCTAACCACTGTTTCGCAGCCGACATTCAAGATGGGAGAGATCGCCACCGAATGGCTCCTCTCTGTGCTCAGCGATGAGGATACTCCTCCTTTGTATCGTGTCCTCGACCCGCACCTTGTCGTGCGCAGCACCACGGCTCGTCCCTTTTCCTCTTGACAAGTTTCGTTTTTCTGCTATCGTTTGCATAATACTTTGAAGAGCGGAGGGGAGTGAGCCTCGTTGGTTGAGAAAAGTGAGAGGCTTGATAAGCATCTCGAAGATTTATTGAGTAGGGTCCCTGGCAACAGTCTCGATAGAGACATCGCGGCTCGGTATGCCCCTGTCCTTTATTTTGACGAAAAGGAACCGTTCTTACCCATTATAGTAGGTTATACGATATTTCACGAGGATGGCCAATCGTCTTCCTTCCCACGGACGGTTCAACTTAAGAAGCCCGGAATGCCGCAGGCGTCGTTTGCGGTCGAGTATGCCATTTGGTGGGATTGGGACATAGGACACCTCTATGAACTGGAGCATGTGTGGATATTCGTCGATGGCACGGGGAACATGGTCCGTGTGGATGCCAGTTGGCACGGAGGGTATCACACTGCTATTGGGAAATCCATCTTACTAGACAAAGACGGTAGGGTGACACTCTTTTCCCAACCTGGAAAGCATGCCATGGCTTTTTCCGAAGAAGAGTTCCAACACATCCGCGCAGCTGGAGACGTGGAGTGCCGTGATCTTGCTGGGGCTGGTGGGGTATGGGAGACTCCGCTCTTCCGGGGAAGATTGCCCAAGCATCCTTTGCCCGACCAACTTGTGCGGACATACCTAGAGGACAAGGCATTCCAACCTTCCTGGAAGTTCACGCGAGCTTTTCTCATATCTCGGGAGATGCTTGTACCATGGGCGCTTCTAAAAAACTGGATACCCCAACGTGTGGCGTTGTGGGTGTCCGAGCTAGAAAAAGCGTTTCCTCCCGCGAAGCGGCGGAGCCTCTGTATAGGACACAGGGGTGCCTCGGCGTACAAACCAGAGAATACCCTGGCTGCTTTTGATCTGGCTGCCGACATGGGGGCAGATATGGTCGAGCTAGACGTCCATTTAAGTAGGGACCGCAAACCCATCGTTATGCACAATGCCTCTCTTGAGCGGTTGACAGAAGGGACAGGATTGATCAAAGACCATTCCTGGAAGGAATTGCAGCATCTCCATGTAAATAGGCAAGAACCTATTGCTTCTCTTGAAGAAGTTCTTGCCTGGGCCCGAACCAGGTCCATGGGGTTGTATATAGAGCTCAAGGCTTCTGGCACAGATACAGTGGTGACAGACTTGATTAAGTACTATAAGATGCAATGGTACATCATATTAAGTTCTTTTGATCGAGAGTTGGTTGCGGGTGCCAAAGCGGCTGCGCCTGATATTTACACCTCGATTCTCTTCCATGACCTCGATGTCGATCCTGTATCACTGGCAAAGGAAGTCAATGCAGATTTTGTGCATCCCTGTTGGGAATGGGCCGGGGACCACCCTGACAGGTACTTGACTCCAGAGTGGATTGAGCGCGCTCACAACGCGAATCTTGGGATAATCACATGGCATGAAGAAAGACCTAATGTAATAGTGGCTTTGAAAAAGCTAGGGGTGGAGGGGATCTGTACTAACCGCCCAGATCTGCTTGTGCGGGACGATTCTGATTGACAAACGCATTGAGGAGAGAACATGACCCAGTTTGACGTGTTAGCGATTGGACATGTTACCAGAGATCATAATATTATTGGGGACAAGGCCGAGGTTTCTCCCGGGGGAGCAGTATACTACGGGGGGATGACCCTCCTCGCGCTCGGACTTCGCGTGATGGTAATAACCCGGCTAAAAGAGGAGGACTTCGGGCTTCTGGACGGACTCAAGGGTGCTGGGGCAGTAGTACATGCTGTAGCGGCGCCGGAGACGTCGGGGATTGAGAACTTTCACCCTGATCCAAATTCAGACAAGCGGATCTGCCACCTTTTAGGTTTTGCTGGGCCGTTTCAGATTGTAGACATTCTTCCGGTAAAAGCACGGCTCTACTATATTGGCACAGTCGTCCCTGGCGAGGTAGATCTGCCCTTCCTTAAAGAGATCGCTTCGCGTGGACCTCTGGCCGTTGATGCGCAGGGGTTCTTGCGCAAAGAGGTGAACAAGGAGCTCATTGCCGATCGTTGGGACCAGGCACGAGACGTTCTCCCTCTGATACACTATCTCAAGGTGGACAACCGTGAGGCGGCCACAGTGACTGGAGAGACGGATCGGTACAAAGCGGCGAAGATCCTCCGCGATTGGGGGGCAAAGGAGGTTGTTCTCACGCATCAGGGAGGGGTGATGGTGCAAATCGGTGACGAAGTAGTGGAGGCCCCGTTTCGTCCGAGATCCCTTGCTGGGCGCACTGGACGCGGAGACACCTGCTTCTCATCATACTTCGGCCGCCGCCTCCTCGGAGACTCTCCAGCGCAAGCAGTGCGCTTTGCCGCTGCCCTAACGACCCTAAAACTGGAAGAGCCGGGTCCATTCCGCCGGGAGCTTTCCGAAGTTACGAAAATGATGAACAAGCTCTAGTGGTGCTGTCATCGCTTATAATGGAGTAATGAATACAAACTACAAGCTGTTTGCTCTCGACGTTGATGGAACCCTGTTGGAACGCGATGGGACCCTTGCTACATCGACACGACGATTTCTGGCACGCCTCTCGCGCCACGGTCGCGTCACGCTTGCTACGGGAAGATCGGTCAGTTCTGCCGCGCCATGGATCGATGCACTCAGAATCTCGACTCCGGTCATTCTCTACCACGGCGCGGTCGTCTACGATACGGTCGAGAAACGGGCGCTTCATGAAGAGCATGTTCCGCGAGAGCTTGCCCGCAGGGTATTCGCTGCGGCACGCGATTTTCCAGTTCAACCACAGATCTATCGCTGTCTTGATGACCCGCTCGTCTACGTGACGGAAATGACACCCCAGATCGAGGCGTTCTTCGCGTGGGAAGGCCTGTCAGGCAAGGTAATCGAGGACGAAACGGAAGCTTTCGCGGTGGACCCGATCAAGATGTTATTCATCGGTGACCCTGTGGAGCTTCCGCGTTTTGAAGACGCACTGCATAGTGTAGCTCCAGAACTTACCGTCGTGCGATCGGAGAAGAGGTACGTGGAGGTCCTCCCCCCAGGAACATCGAAAGGTAGCGCACTTGCCTGGCTCTGCGAGTACCTGGATGTCCCGCTTGCGCGTACGGTGGCCGTTGGAGACCAGATGATCGATCTGTCGATGATCGAGCGGGCCGGGCTGGGGGTGGCGATGGCGCACAGCGGGCCCGAACTGCAAGCGCGTGCCGATGCGGTCATCTCTCAGATAAGCGAACTTGAAGGACTGCTTTAGGAGTACAGAATGAGTCATGAAAGATTCCCCCTTAGGGTGAACGACGCAAGAATCGCACAAGCAGACATAAGATCGGGCTTGATCGCGGCAGCGGATGCCGGATTCTCCTTCTATGAGCCGCGCTTCATGCAGAGAGCGATAGGCTTGCTACACCTATCGGATGCATTGACCGACGGAAAGATGATGACGGAGATCACAGATCTGGACCACGTTCTCCCGGGAGAAGGAGGCCTTGCGCTCGTTGATTTCCTGAATGCGATCTTGAGTACAGGGTACACGGGCTCGGTGGAGGTGTTTCATTCCAAATACGAGTTGGACGAGCCGACAACAGTTGCAAGGCAGGTGTTTCGGCAGGCGAGCAGGCTGCTGTCGACAGCAATAGAGGAGGTCTAAATGAGAAATATCAAGATCGGGGTGATTGGCGCTGGACGTATTGGGCGGCTTCACGCGGCGAATCTGAGT
>CAYQFN010000121.1:0-5266 GCA_964416685.1 uncultured Thermotogae bacterium
GCTCCAGCGGTGTATCCGCCCCACACCGGCGTTGTTTTCACCTCGTCGAGGACGACAAGGCCGAGGTACTTCGGCGCATCGACGGGAAAGAATCCGGAGAAGAGGGAGGTGTACTTCCCGTCCACGTATCCCTTCCCCGGGATCGCTTTCTGCGCTGTCCCCGTCTTTCCCGCGACCTCGAACCCCGGCAGATCGGCCCAGGGAGCGGTTCCGTCCTTTACTACGGCGCGCATCAGGGTCCGCATGGTGGCGGCACTTGCTTCCGCAGCTACAGTCCGCAGGATGGTCGGTGTTTCGGTCCTCCTATCGCCCACCTGTTTGACGATGTGCACAGCGAGGACCTTCCCTCCGTTGGCCACCGCTGCCATCGCTCGCACAAGCTGAATCCCGGTCACCCCGACAGATTGTCCAATCGTCGTCGAAGCAAGGGCTAGCTTCGACCACTTAGTTACGTTGCGCAGAATGCCGTTCACTTCGCCCGGAATCTCGATCCCTGTTGCCTTACCAAAGCCGAGGTCGACGAGGAAGTTGTACAGCCGCTCCTCGCCCAGCCGCTGTGCAACGCGGATCATCGCGGTGTTGATCGAGTACTGGATCGTCTTGGCGAAGGTCACTGTGCCGAAAGATTCGTGGTCGGAGTTATGGATTACGTGCCCGGCAATGTTGATTCCGTCGTTTCCGTTGAACGTATCGCTCGGCACAACAGCACCGCAGTCGAGCGCAGCGAGGCCGGCAAAGGCCTTGAAAGTTGATCCAGGCTCAAACATGAACCCAGTAGCCAGGTTGTTTCTCTGCGCCGCTGTCGATGTCCAGAACCTATTTAGGTCGTAGCGACGATCCTGTGCCATAGCAAGGACTTCACCACTGTTGGGGTCCATGAGGATGATGAAGCCAGTGTTGGCGCGGAAACGACTGACGCCACTGTCAATTTCCTCCTCGCAGATAAACTGCAGATTGGAGTCGATCGTCAGGTAGACATCATCTCCCGGCTCTCCCTCCTGTATCGTCTCCGTGTGATAAGTACGCCCGTCCGCTCCCTTCAGAACGTGCACCTGTGCACTCGTCCCGGCAAGCTCGTCATCATAGGCCAGTTCGATCCCCTCCAGACCGTGTCCGTCCATGCCGACGAAACCAATGATGTTCGACGCCAGATCACCCTGCGGATAACAACGCTTCCATGTGTCGATGAAGATCAGGCCGTTCGCATTCGCCTCTGCTGCCCTCCGCTTGACCTCCTTCGCCGTCTCCAGATCGACACTGCGATCAATCCACGTGAAGTACCTCGGACGGTAGACGAGCTTTTCTATCTCACGGATCGGGCGATTCAACTCATCAGAGAGGATCTGGCAGATCGTCTCCGGGTTGGTCATGTTAAAGCTATCGATGGCGATCGCCGAGGCTTTGACGTCATAGGCAAGCGCGACACCGTTGCGATCGTATATCGTCCCACGGCGCGGCAGCAGATCGATCGTTTGCTCTTGAATCGTACTTGCCGCCGTCAACCACTGATCGTGCTGGACGATCTGTAATTGGACGAGACGGCCAACAACGCTGATCCCGCCGATCACCAAGAGGGCAATTACTACCCAAGCGCGCACTGCGGTGTTCTCACTCTTCTGTTCTTTGTGGAGGAATGTGTACATAGCGCACGTCAGTCGGTTCGCTCATATGGAGCTGCTCGCGCGCAATGTGCGAGACCCGCTCCAGCGAGAACGCCTGCCCGATCTGAAAATCAAGCCAACTGTTCACCTCCTGGACAGAGGTGATTGTCTGCTTCATGCTCTCCCGCTGCGCAGTGAGCGCACGGATTCTTGTCCCCTGCCAGACATACAGGAAACATGCCGCAGCTATGATCACGGCACAGCATATCACGGCAATGGTCGTACGTGGCCAGGTGACCGTACGCACACGCGATGGGGTGTACGGCCGATGCAGCGGATAACTGATCGTCGTTGCTCTCTGGCGTTCCATCTTCATCCCAAGTTAAGGGAAAACGGGATCTGCTATCGGGACACTTGTCGCGGAACGATGCGAACTAGATTACCTTCTCAAGAAATCGTCATGTGTTTTGGTAATTTCAGCTTGCGGTTGGTACAGTGAGCCATTGTCGTGATCTTGCAATAAACTACCCCGCCGCAAGCGGACGGTGTATCAAGAGGCCTTATAAGAAGCACGCCCCAAGGGGCGGGGAATGAACCCCTGTAGGGGATTCAACAGGGAGGAATGATGGCCGGAAAGAGGGATCGTAGCTTAGATGGGAAGGGGAAAGAGAGGAAGGAGATGGATATCGAAAGGACAGATGCGTGGCGGGCTGCAGACTGGCAATATACCGGCATGCTTGCCCAGGATATGGTGCCGTTACTTGGAAGCCCTCTGGCTGGGGAGGAGAGGTACGATTTCCTAACGGAGATTCTTAGAGACTGTCCAGAGTACTACCCTGCTCTCCTTGAATTGAGTTATAGGAGCATACAACAGGGGAAGGATGAGATGGCAAGGGTCTTCATAGATAGAGGACTGCAGTCGCTGAGGACACACTTCACCCAAGAGGATCTCCTTGATGCATACTACGCAATCTGCGATCTGCTTGAGAAGTATCTACGCTTCGAGATGGCGATTGAATACTACAATCAGCTTTTGGAGATTGCGGCAGACAAGGGGGAGGTACATGACTGCCTTGCCCCTTGCTATGCATATCTAGGCGATCTCGACACGGCCATTAAGGAACAACAGCAGGCGCTCAAATTATCTCCTTCAAATCACCGTTTTCACTGCAATATGGGCTGGTTGGAAATGATGCGCGGTAACTTGCATGCAGCGAAGGAGGCGCTAGAAAGATCACTCGAATTGGATCGGACAGATGAAATTACCTTAAATAATTACCATGCATGTAACCTAATACTAGAAAATGAGCGGTTGAAGGATTGGGAGACGTATCTATTGAGGAATACGGATTATAAAGAGCTCGAAGAATTAACCGACGATGATGAAGGATACGAAAGAAAAGTCCGGCAGTACAACCACGATAGAATTGAGGCTTTCAAAGCTGATCTCATACGCAATCCTCATTACACACTAGCGAAGAAGTACGACCTCCTTTTCACGCTCAAGTACATTATGAAATTCATCTGGGACCTGCATACCTCTACGTTCTTCTTCTATGAGGATGTAGACACGATAAGAGAGGATTTCGTCTCGATTATGCACAGTCTCATCCTTAAAACGAGTGATATAGACGAAGAAATACTAGATGACGTGTATGCCTCCTTGCTAGAATTCTACAAGTTTCTTGCCGCGCGTAAAGTGATATCAGGATACGAGGAACTGGAGAACGTGATGAGGGAGGCGAAACCGGAACTCGTAGAGAAGATGCTGCGGTACAATGAGATACGGCATAACGAGAACTACAGTGAGGAGGCGAAGGAAAAAATTAGAGAAGAACTATTTGGAGATGCTTATTTTTTTCCATTCTTATAAACCTGTTCGCGGATGAATAAGATGCCAGTAAGGATTGAAGGAGAAGCATGTCTAGATGCGATGTCATCGATACATTCCCGGCGTTTTTAACCTTTTGGACAGAACACCAGCAGGAGCCCATCGCTCTGCAAATAGAGGCCTGGGCAGCGCAGTACATGGCGCAGTGGCCAGAACTCTTGGATAAGCAACTGGAAGATTATGCTAGTCAGAACGTAGACTGGCGACAGATTGCGCAGGAGAAGGTGTTCCCGTTTCTTGCCGGTAGGCTCCCGGCGATGAGGGTAGCGCACGGAAACCTGCTGGAATCGTGCGAGCCGATCTATTCTGTCGCTCAAGCAGTGTTGGGATTTGAGAGCGATGTGACGTTTGTGATCTATGTTGGCATCGGGTGTGGTGCGGGATGGGTAACGTCATTTCACGATTCACCTGCCGTATTGTTTGGATTGGAGAATATCGCTGAGTGCGGCTGGAGCCAGCCTTGCTCAATCACTGGTCTGATCGCTCACGAGATCGGGCATCTCGTGCACGAGCATTGGCGTGCGCGATGCGGAAAGGCCACCGGTTTCGGCCCGTGGTGGGACCTGTATACCGAGGGCTTTGCGCAACGGTGCGAGCACGTGGTCCTTGGCAGGGATACCTGGCATGAGTCAACCGGCATCAACGATGATGACTGGCTCGATTGGTGCCAAGAGCACAAAGGCTGGTTGGCCGCGGAGTTCCTGAGGGTGGTGGATGCAGGGGAATCAGTCCGTCCGTTCTTTGGTTCGTGGTTTGACCTTTGCGGCAGGAAGCAATGTGGTTATTTCTTGGGGCACGAAGTGATCGAGAAATTGGAAGCAGGGCTCAGCTTAAAAGAGATCGCGTTGTTGGATGATGTAGAGGAACGCTGCCGGCATATTCTGGAGAAGATCGCCGTGGAGGGCAAGGGGTCGTAGGCAGCAATACGGTTAACCCTTTTTTACCTAACCAGTAGGCATGTTCCACGCATGGGCGAAGGTCGTCGGAAGTTGCGTGTAAGAAAGTACCAGTTGCTTTACGAATGCGCACGATCATACTAAAATGTGATGACCAAAGGGGGACTGATGGACATCAAGAAAAGGCCAAACCATAAGCGCTATATCCAGGTCCTTCGCAACATGACGCCTGAGGAGAGGCTTATGCAGGCGTTTGAGCTGACGGAGTTCTCCAGGGAGCTGTTCAAGGCAGGCCTGCGCATTCGCTTTCCCGATATGCCGGAAGATGAGCTGAAGAAACTGTATCTGGAGCGCCTCGGTAAATGTCACAACAGGAATTACTGAAGAGGGTCGTTCAGGCGCTATCATGCGCTGGCGTGGAATACATGCTGACTGGATCGTTCGCTTCCAGCCTTCAAGGAGAACCGCGATCGAGCCACGACATAGATCTTGTTGTTGACATCCAGGCAGACACTATCGACAAGATTGTAGAATCGTTTCCTCCTCCACGCTTTTACCTTAGCAAAGATCACGTCGCAGAGGCTGTTACTAAGAGAGATATGTTTAATCTCATCGATTCAGATACAGGAAACAAGGTCGATTTTTGGCTGCTCACCGACGAGCCATTCGATCAGATGCGTTTCTCGCGCCGCCGTTCTGAAGAGGTACTGGGCATTAAGATTGCTGTCTCCGCTCCCGAGGATACAATCCTTGCAAAGCTGAGATGGGCCAAGCTCTCGGGAGGCAGCAAGAAGCAGTTCACGGATGCTTTACGCGTTTACGAAGTGCAATTTGATAATTTGGACATCGCTTACCTGCAGGACTGGGCCAAGAATATA
>CAYQFN010000122.1:0-3924 GCA_964416685.1 uncultured Thermotogae bacterium
CCTTGCGCTCGGCGCGGATGCGGTCGTGCTCCATCCACATGATCGCCGGCGGCTCGGTGATCCCGTGTTTCTCGAGGTAGGGAAAGAGAACGTTCTCCTCCCGTTGATAATGAACCTCAGTGTCGGCGATCTTTCCGATCAGATCCTCCAGCTCGCCGTCATCCCCCTGTTCGCCCCGCGCGATCTTCCAAATGCGCTCCGCCGCATCTAACATCCCCCGGTGCTCAACATAGAGGATGTGGATCGGGTGCCAGTCTAGTAGGTCCGGCTCAACAGAGAGGGACTCCTTAAACATCGCCATGTGCACATCGCACAGGCTCATCAGTTCCTCCCGCGTCGTCCCCTCACTGACCAGTTCCGCTTCCACCTGAGAGATCTCAAGCGGGGTGATCTCGCCCAACACTCCCTTGAACTCTTCCTTCAGCGCCTCCGGTGACTCCCCCGCGTGCAAGCGCGCGACGATCTTACGCAGCGCATCCTTTCTCTGATTCGATATCAATTCACTCATTGCTCCTCCTTAACGGTACTCAGTTTGTCGGCCACAGACTGGATCGTCGTATCTTCCAGGAAATCTCTGATCCTGTCACGCAGTGGATCCCACACATCGTGCAACGGACAATCGGGACGCCCAGGACAGGGATCAATTTCGAAGACGCACTCCGTGAAGTATCCGTCCCCTTCGATCACGCGCACCACGTCTGCCAGGGATACCTTGCTTGGATCGCGGGCAAAGCTAATTCCACCCGTCTTTCCCCGCATCGATGCCAAGATCCCGGCACGTACTAGAGGGGGAACGAGCTTGGCCAGGAAGGACGGGGGGATCTTTCTTGCTTCAGCGATCTCTTTGACCCGCATCTGCCCGTTATGCCTGGCCAGTTCGACCAGGGCGATCACCGAGTACTTTGTAGTCAAAGAGTAGAGCATCATTCCTCCAGATAAAACGATCTTTTTATCCTTTTATTTTACCAACAGATTTCTCTATGTCAAGTGCGGAGCACCGACCGAACATCTGAGACTCCTTCTTATCGCGCCGAGCCCCTTACCACGAAGGGCGCCAAGTAATCAAAGAACAGAGTGCCTGCTTCCGTCAATGAACTACCCCGCCGCAAGCGGGCGGTGTATCAAGAAGCTTTGCAGGAAGCACGCCCCAAGGGGCGGAGAATGGATCCCTGCAGGGGATTCAGCTCTAGCTCGTGTGCCAAGGCCTGTTTTTTACGTCGCCCTCAGCCCCTTCTCTGGTTCATGGTGCGCCTCAAGAGCACAACCAATCACACACTTTGACGACTCGTCGAAGTTCATTCTTCGTGTCCTTCGTGGTGCATTCTTGACGCCATCGGCCCGAACCCACTCTAAATCACTCACAAAAGACCTCATGGAGCCGGACTTATCTATTGCTTCTCGAACATATCCTTACCCACACCGCAATCCGGGCAGACCCAATCATCGGGCAGGCTCTCAAACGGTGTCCCCGGCTCGATGCCGCTCGTCGGGTCCCCATCCTTCGGATCGTAGACGTATCCGCACACCGTGCATACCCACTTTTCCATCTTCACTACCTCCTTTTTCGCATGGTCTTTCTGTACTCGTTGTAGGTCAACGGCTCTCCATCCTCTTTCGTTCCAGCCCGATCGACCGAGGCGACGAACAGCGTGTGCGTCCCAAGATCGATCGTGAACTCTTGTAACACCGTGCACTCGTAAAACGCCTTCGCGTCCGGCAGGATGGGAATCCCGTTCTCTCCGGTTTCGTATGGGAAATCCTCGAATTTATCCACATCGCGACCGGACTGAAAACCGAATCGACGCACGACATCCGCGGCACTTGAGTCCTCGCGGTCTATCGCGTTCAGCACGAACTTCCCCGTCTCGGCGATCATCTCATGGGTGAGCGACTTCTTCCCCACCCCGATCGATATCCGCGGAGGAGCGTTGGTGATTTGCATCGCCGCATCGAGGCACTGGCCATTCGTTCTCCCCCTGCGAACGGCGGTGAGGACGTACAGACCGTGTGTCACCTCGAACAGGGCCTGATTCAGCCCTCCTGAGTCCGTTGCTATCTTAAACTGGCTCATGCTGCTTCCCCTTCTGGAGTTGGCGCTGCCGGCGGGCGTGCACCCAGCTCACGGTCGACCATAACGAGACCATGGCCGGAATCACCGATCCGCTCCAGGAGTTCGACCACCTTACGCGTCGAGTCTTCTTCCTCAACCTGCTCGGAGACGAACCACTGCAGCATGATCTTCGCCGGGTTGTCGTTCTCCTCCTCGGCGACCTTCACCAGATCGTCGATCGTCCCCGTGATGAACTGCTCGTGGGCGTATGCCGCCTTGAACGCCTCAAGCGGTGAAGCCCACTCCTTCTGCGGCTGAGCGAGCGGAAGGAGTTCCACCCGTCCACCGCGCTCATTGATGTGATTGAAGAAGCGCATCGCGTGCGCCATCTCCTCCTGCGTCTGCACCGTCATCCACTGTGCCATCCCATCCAGCCCTTCGGCGTTGAGATAGGCGACCATGGATAGGTAGAGGTACGCCGACTCCAGTTCGTGCTTGATCTGCTCGTTCATCGCATCCTGCATTCGCTTTCCGATCATGTCCTTCCTCCTTTACTGCTTCTTGTGGCAGAACCACCAATCGTAGCAATCGTACTGGCCCACTATCTTGCGCGCCGCATCCACATTATTCGGTGGTGGCACGATCACGTCATCTCCGATCAGCTCGTTCTCCGGCCAGTTGGCGGGAATAGCGACCCCGTCACGATCGGCGATTTGGAAGCCCTTGATCATGCGCAGAAACTCGTCCATGTTTCGCCCCAGTTCCTGTGGGTAGTACATGATCGCCCGCACGATCCCCTTGGGATCGACGATGAACACCGCGCGCACCGTATTCGTCCCCTTTCCCGGATGGATTAGGCCGAGCCTGGCGGCGATCGCCTCCGTACCGGTGATAATCGGGAACTTGATCTCCACGTTCAGGTTGTCCTTGATCCAATCGATCCACTTGATGTGAGAGAAGACCTGATCGACCGACAGGCCGATCAGCTCCGTATTCAGTTCCTTGAACTTCTCGTAGCGCTTCTGAAACGCCACGAACTCGGTCGTGCACACCGGGGTGAAGTCGGCCGGGTGGCTGAACAGCAGGAACCACTTCCCTGAGAAGTCTCCCGGCAGTGAGACCGGCCCTTGTGTTGTCTGCACCTCCATCTGAGGGAACAGATCTCCCAATAGCGGCATATTCATCCTGTACTCCTCTTTTATGTTTTCCATCATAATCCTCCTTTTGATTTTGTAGTTTTTTACCAATTCTCTCCGAGGATCTCGAAGTAGGCTTGCGGGTGTGCGCAGGCGGGGCAGACTTCCGGCGCCTCGGGCCCTGTGTGCAGGTAGCCGCAGTTGCGGCACCTCCAGACGACCGACTTATTCTTGTTGAACACCGTCCCCGCCTCGATGTTTGCCAGCAGGTCCAGGTAGCGCTTCTCGTGCTGCTTCTCCGCTACGGCGATCGCCTGGAACACGTTGGCGATCTCGGTGAACCCTTCTTCACGAGCAATGGCAGCAAACGAGGGGTACATCTCCTCCCACTCGTAGTGCTCCCCGCCCGCCGCTGCCTTCAGATTCTCAGCCGTGGTACCGATCACACCGGCAGGGAAAGACGCCTCGATCTTCACTTCGCCGCCCTCCAAGAACTTGAACAGCCTCTCCGCGTGTTCCTTCTCTTGGTTGGCTGTCTCCTCAAATATTGATTGTATCTGTACGTATCCGTCCTTCTTTGCCTTGCTGGCAAAATAGGTGTAGCGATTCCTCGCCTGTGATTCCCCGGCGAACGCCGTCAGCAGATTCCTCTCCGTGCGCGATCCTTTAAGCTCCATAACTCTCCTCCCTATTTTGGTCTTTCTCTGTTCCCAACGAACCCAATGAACCCTACGAACT
>CAYQFN010000122.1:4024-5260 GCA_964416685.1 uncultured Thermotogae bacterium
CGGCTTCCGGCTGCTATTTCGTGCAGCTTTTCGGCGGTGAACTCACCAGAGAGCGGCTCAACCCCTAATTCATATGGAAATCCATCCTGCACGTACTCGGCCGTGCCCAGGCGCCGCGGGTTGATGAAGTAGATCCTTGCGCCATCATCGAGATAGAGGATGAAGCGGGTGTGCTTCTCTTCGGCTGCAGAGCGCCTGATGGCGAGCCGGCCGGACATGCGCAGGTGAACGATGAGTGAGCCGCCCTCTGCGAGATTGATGACGATGTACTTGCCTCGGCGCTCAATCCGTTCGATAGTCCTGCCGGCAATCCTGGACTGCGGTAGGTGAAGCCTCTGATCAAACACGTCGATCCGTTCGATCCGCGCTCCAACAACGCTGTTCAGCCCACGCACGATCGTCTCCACCTCGGGAAGCTCAGGCATCCTTCCTCCCCTTTGCATTCTGCTTTTCCAGGCAGTCGGCACAGACACCGTATACGTATGTCTGGACTGACTCCACCTGATGACCATCGACGATGTCTCCCTTCTGCACTGCGCACGGAAGGTCGATGTCGTACACCTTTCCGCAGATCCGGCACAGGAAGTGGGGATGAGGAGAGGTCATGATATCGTAGCGTGCGGCCTGGCGGGCGATGGTTAACTCCCTGATCGCCCCTGCACGCTTCAGCGCATCGAGCACGTTGTATACGGTCGCCTTGGAGAGGGATGGAAAGCCGTCCTTCACCCCCCGATAGACCTCATCGGCGGTCGGGTGAACGCGGTTCTCTTCCAGGTACTCAAGCACCGCGACCCGTTGAATTGTCGGTATCAGTCCAAGCTTCCGTAATTTTGTCGATTTCTCTTGGTGGTCCATATTGGAACTATTATAAACTTAGAACGGTTAAAAATCAAGCTCGCACTCTTTGTGCCTGCTGGATGCTGCCTCCATCCCGAGGTAGACTTGTTTAGATGGATCTGTCAACTGACCGTGAATAGGGGGAGTAGATGAGGTTTCCAACGCACAAGACAAAGATCGTCTGCACGATCGGGCCGGCATCGGATAAGCAACGGGTTCTCGAACGGATGATCCGTAAGGGAATGGATGTCGCTCGCCTTAATTTCGCCCACGGGGACTTCGAGAGTCACTCCCACTCGATCAAGCGGATCCGCGCCGCTGCCGACAAGGTCGGAAGGAGGGTCGCCATCATGGCCGACCTCCCCGGTCCAAAGATGCGTGTCGGTAAACTGGCCGCGG
>CAYQFN010000123.1:0-5243 GCA_964416685.1 uncultured Thermotogae bacterium
GCAAAACCTTGTGCTCTGTAGCGTTCGAATCTGTCTAAGCGCTACTCGGACAGCCATATGGTGTGGGCTACTCAAACAGGTCAACCAGGTAAAACAACCCCGGATCTACAGGACGTGACTCTCGTAGGGCTTCTTCCAGGCTTACTGCTACGATCTTTGTGCCTTGGACGGCGGTCATCACGTCGAATTGCCCATCGAGAGCGAATTCAACCGCTGCCGCGCCGAATCTCGTGGCCAGGATCCGATCGAACGGTGATGGGGTCCCTCCGCGCTGCAGATAGGCTAAGTTCGTCACTCGAACCGGAATCTCCATCATTTGGGAGAGCTGGTTGGCTATGTACTGCCCCACCCCTCCTAGACGAACATGTCCGAACGAATCGACTTCAGTCTCAGCGAGCACCTGCCCGTCGAGCCCCTTGGGCGTTGCTCCCTCTGCGACGATGACGATGCTGAAGTGCTTCTTGCGCGCCTGGCGATGAAGAATCTTGCGATGCACCTCTTCGATGTCAAACTCCTGTTCAGGGATGATGATAACGTCCGCGCCGCCGGCGATCCCCCCCATCAGGCTCAGCCAGCCGGCATCACGTCCCATCACCTCGAGGATAAGGACCCGATGATGAGAGAAGGCGGTCGTATGCAGCCGATCCAGCGCATCCGTGATCACATCCAACGCTGAAGCGTAGCCGATCGCATAGTCCGTCATCGCGATGTCGTTATCGATAGTCTGTGGAATTCCGACCGCATTAACGCCGTGCTCAGCAAGGCGATGCGCAACACCGAGAGTGTCATCGCCGCCGATGACAACGAGGAAGTCGATCGCGTTTCGCTTAAGGGTGCTTACGATCTTCTCCACTCCGCCCTCGATGTTAAACGGGTTGGTACGCGAACTGCCGAGAATCGTTCCCCCGATGTGTAGAATCCCAGAGACGTCCTTAACTTCGAGTGGCTTCGTCAGGTCTTCCATGGGACCGAGCCAACCCTCGCGAAAGCCGATGGTCTCCACCCCGTGCTTGTAGCCAAAGCGAACGATCGAGCGAATCGCCGCATTGATACCGGGAGAGTCTCCTCCACCAGTCAATATCCCTGCTCTTTGCATGTCACTTTCCTCCAATAATTGTGTGATTAGCGCTCCCTGCCTGTTCGATCAGATCCATCGCAACACTCTTGATCCGCTCCTGAATTGCTCTTCCGACGACACGTGGATCGAAGTCTTTCTTCACCGGTGTCCAATCGCTCTTGGAGAAAAGGCCGTTGGCGTCATCTGGAACGCCCTCCGGCGGCACGATGGAAGCGGTGTGAGAAAGGTAGTAGTCGTGCGCCGCACGCGCGTATTCGTACTGGTAACGGGTATCCTTATTGAGCTTGCAGATTCCGTAGCGAATGATCTCGCGGATTTGCTCTGCCAACAGGCCCGATGTGCCGTGCAGGACAAGAGGAACATCTAGTCCGCTTTCCACGAGCCTCTTGTGCACCTTGTCCGCGATGTCCGTGCGCAGCACCACGTCTTTGCCCTTGGAAACGCCGTGCTGAGTTCCGACAGAGATTGCCAGCAGATCAGCTCCGCTCCTCTTCAGGAACTCGACCGCCTCGTCGGGATCGGTGTAGAAGGCATCTAGAGAAGCGATCTCATCCTCGACGCCCTTGATCTTTCCCAGCTCCGCTTCGATGAGAATGTCGCTCCCTTTAGCCATATCAACGACCTTGCGCGTGATCTCGACATTCCTGTCGTACTCCTCCTTGGAGGCATCGATCATGATCGATGATACGAGCCTCTCGGAGATGGCGATCTCGATAATATCCATCTCCTTTGTCGTAAAGTGATCAAGGTTTAGGAAAACGCCGATCGGGAAGAGATTTCCCAGGATCTGTACCTGATGGGATAGGCTCCGCAGCCCGGCAAGCTTGTCCCCGGCACCGGCGAACTTCGCCGCCCCAGGTGAGACCTGCAGCACAAGGTCGGACTTCTTCTCAGCGTACCCCTGCAGAAGGCCGATCAGCACGTTCTGCTCCGCAATATTGTTCGCCATAAATGCGTAACCGCCCGCCTGCGCGCCACGATACGCTTCTCGCAATTCCTTACCACCATAGAATGTCATCTTATTAGAACCTCCAAATATGATGTTATACTCGTTTTTCTACCCACTCTCAACGGCCCTTGGCTTGTTGTCCAATCCTCGTGACTTACTCTGCATGCTCGCTAGTCGGTAAGGTGCTGTAGCGTCCGACGTTGCGGTAGCGCTCGTAGCGAGAAGACATGAGGTCATCGATGGTCTTCTCACCAAGCTGATCTAGGTGATGAATCAAACTCTGCTTGAGCGCGGACGCCGTATGCTGCAGATCCTTATGTGCACCACCTAGTGCCTCTGGAATGACCTCATCTATCACTCCCATGTCGAGCAGTTCCGGCGCGGTGAGCTTCAGCGCCGCTGCCGCCTCCTTGACCCGTTCCTTGCTCTTCCAGAGGATCGCTGCCGCACCCTCGGGGCTGATCACCGAGAAGATCGCGTTATCCAGCATTAGCACTCGATCAGCAGCACCGATCGCCATCGCTCCGCCCGATCCTCCCTCCCCGATGATAACCGCGATCGTGGGCACTGCTATCTCCAACATCGACCTAATGCTCTCCGCGATCGCGCCACCGATGTTATTCTCCTCTGATTCGAGGCCGGGGTAAGCACCCGGGGTATCGATCATGCTGATCAGCGGGAATCCAAACCGCTCAGCAAGGTGCATCACCCTGATTCCCTTGCGGTACCCTTGCGGACGGGCCATCCCAAAGTAGCGCTCCTTGTTCTCTGCGGGATCACGCCCCTTCTGCTGCGCGATGATGGCGACCTTGCGTCCATCCAGCTCGGCGAGGCCTGTAAGCAGAGCGCGGTCATCCCCGCTCATGCGGTCACCGTGAAGCTCGTAGAAGCCGGTGAAGATCGCGCCTATGTAATCGAGCGCGTAGGGGCGCTTGGGATTACGCGCAATCCGCACCCTCTCCCAATCGCCGAGGTTTGCATATAGCTCACTCCGCATCTGTGAAAGCTTCTTCTCAAGCTTGCCGATCTCCGCCGATAGATCCAAGCCATCAACCTTGTTCAACTCACGCAGCTCCTGGATCTTCGCCTCCAGCAGATCGAGGGTTCTTTCGTCGCTCATCTTGCCTCCTCCTGGAAGAATCGCAGAACGGTTTCGAGCTCGCCGCGCAGGTCCTCACGCTTGACGACCCGATCGATGATCCCGTGTTCGAGCGCGAAGGCATCGGTCTGAAAGTTCTTCGGCAGTTCCTCGGCGATCGTCTCCTTGATCACCCGCCGCCCGGCAAACCCGATCATCGCTCCCTTCTCAGCGATTATAATGTCCCCCAGGCTCGCGATCGATGCTTGCACACCGCCCGTTGTTGGATACGTCATCACCGAGATGAACGGAAGCCGCTCTCTTGCTAGGCGAGAGCGGACGGCTGTCGTCTTGACCATCTGCAACAGGGAGAAAATCCCCTCTTGCATCCGCGCCCCGCCGGAGGATGAAACGAGGATGAACGCACAGCGCCGCCTAATCGCCTCCTCTATCCCGTGGCAGATCTGCTCCCCCATCACAGAGCCCATGCTCCCGCCGATGAACTGGAACTCCATCACGCCGATTACGACAGGCATCTGCGATATGCTGGCGCTTGCAAGGATGATCGCGCTCGGAAGGCCTGTCTTCTTTTGTGCCTCCTCCAGGCGTTGCACGTACGGCTTCTCGTCCTGGAATCCGAGCGGATCGTTGCCAACGATCGGGCGCGATACGTCCTCGAAACTCCCTTCGTCGATCAGGGACTCGATTCGTTCCCTGGCGGTGAGGAAGAAGTACTCGCCGCAGTTCGGGCAAATATTGTTGTTCTCCCGCACGCGGCGCTTGAAGACGAGCTCACCGCATGATTTGCAGCGAAGCCATAGGGCCTCATCCGCCTCCTTTTCCAGTTTGACCCGAAAGTATTGTTTATCCTTGAACATTGGCATAATTACTCCTTTTTTGCGCGCCGTTTGAAGAGATTAAACCGCGGACGGGAGGCATCGTCTTCCGAGCGTGCCAAGCTCGTAGGTAAAACCGAGCCGCTGGAGAAAATCATCGAGAGGGCATCATCGACAGGGATATCAAGCTCGACGACTTTGCTCTTCGGTACAAGCAACATCATCCCCGACAAGGGATTCGGTGCAGTTGGCGCGTAGACGAGGATCGATTCTTCCTTGGTCTTGTCGTTCAATTTTCCCACATCCTCGTTTGTCACCAGCCCAATTATGTTGATCCCCTCTTTTGGATACTCGAACATCACTACCCTCTTAAACGACGTTGTATTGCGGTTTAGAAGCGCATTTGTGAATTGCTTGAGCGTAGAATACAGCTTGCGAACCCCGGGAACGGAAGAGAACATGCGATCCATGTAGTACTGCAACGTGCGTCCGAGGAAATTGCGCGTGATCAGCCCCACGATGAGGATGAGGAATATGGTCACGTAGATTCCCATCCCCGGGATCCAGTGACCGAGAGCCCGCTGCACCATCTGTCCAAAGGCGGTCTGCCTCCCAACAAGCCCGTCGATCAGGTGGTACAGGAACCATAAGATGTATATCATGGCCCCGACAGGCGCGATCGCGAGCAGCCCACTGACAAACGTGTCACGTAGATGGCGGAAGAACCCCTTCATAAGCCCCTTCCTTGCCGTCTGTTCATTCGTTCTCTCCTCCCATTAGGGTATTATAGGCCATGATGAACCGACAAACACTGCCCGGAAAGATTGCAAAGTGGATTTCGCTGGTCCTTCTCCTGGTTGTATTGGGAATGGCAGGGTTGAAGCTCCTCTATCCATTCCCCTATCGAGAACAAGTTGATCACTGGACGAGCGTGTATTCCGTCGATACCTATCTTGTAGCAGCTCTCATCCGGACAGAGAGTCACTTCCGTCCTCACGCCACATCATCAGCGGGCGCGATCGGCCTAATGCAGATCATGCCGACGACCGGAGAATGGATTGCCGACAACATCGGCGTGGACGGATTCACCACGGGCGATCTTTATGAACCAGAAACTAACATCCGCCTTGGAACGTGGTACCTGCGCTATCTCATCGATCGTTTTGGTGGCATCGATACTGCGCTCGCTGCTTATAACGCAGGCCCTGGAAACGCCGAGCGCTGGCAAGATGATGCACAGATGATGTTCCCGGAGACATCAGAGTATGTTCGTAAAGTAGTAGAAGGGAAGCGTGCATACCG
>CAYQFN010000124.1:0-5215 GCA_964416685.1 uncultured Thermotogae bacterium
AGCGGATCTGCTAGCCAGGCGTCGATTCTAGCCGCCCAGTTTGCCTGCACATCCGGTCGGGTGCCATGCGCCGTCTCATCGTCGTATTGTGATTGCATCCGTGAGGCCATGTCCAGGACAGCCGCTGCAATGTCGTTGATCGCCTTCCTCAGAGAGCTCCGCGCTTCATCCGTCGTGGCACCGGTGACGCGTGGGCGGGCGAGCAGGACTTCCAGCTTGCGTGCGTAGACCTCGTTTAGGTCAAAGTGCCGCTGTTCATGGTTCAGAACGTCTGGGGTCTTCCCATCCGCCGCCGCCCAGGAGAGGAGGGGCTCCATGGTGTTGGTTACACTGATCATCGATGGATCAACGTACCCATACCAGTTGTTATGCGCTCGGTCGTAGTCTAGAACGTACGATACGGACCAGTTTATCGTCATGTGAATCGCAGCAGCTTCCGCCTGCAGGGAGCCATCCTGTGGGTAGGGCGCCAGGAAGAGCTGCCACGTGACCGGCTGGTCCGCGGCCCACGGGACGTGTTCTGGAGCCTGGGCAAACGCTGCGGCAGAAGGGGCGAGCCAGACAAACATGAGGACTACAACACTCAATACTGCTCTCTTTTGAAGCGCAGTTCGCATCCTACCCCCACCTTTTTTTTCATCGTAGATGAGCGCGATGATAGCAGATCTTTCATTGGCGTGCGAGCATGAGCTCCGTGCGTGGTATTCCCTCCATGCAGGTAACTTACAGCAGTTGTGGGTAATCAGTGAGGAGTGATGAGAGAAAGCAAAAGCATTCTCCCGCGAAGGCCTGCCTGCGTCCGAAGGACAGGCAGGCGGGGGCGCAGAGGAGAGCGAGAACTCTAGGGAAACAAGAGACGTCAACGTGACAGATAAACTGCCACGCAAGATAGGCTCTTGCCTTCTGTAGCGTGCGCAGCTTGCCTGCCACGTTGAGGCGGCAAGACGGCGTACAAGCGCAACGTTGCATACCCCAGCCGAGTAACACTCTACGGGGCAGGCAAGATGCAACGCTCGTAGGCAGGGTACTTTCCCGTTGGGCCCGTGCCTAGAGGTACACGTGGAATTGGCAATCAAAGGATCAGGACACTGCTATCTCTTCGCGTCTTCGCCGGTTCCGAGGACAAGAGGAGGAACGCATTCCGGCAAGAATGTCGCTTGCATGGTGTGGCAAGGCCGCATAATGCCACTTTCGTAAGTGCTTGCCTAGGGGTATAATAAGCGTCAACCAATGGCCCTACATCCAGCCTTGTTTTCGGTGAATGCAGCGTGCAGCCCGGGCAACAGACCTTTGAAGTCGTTGGCTGCAGGACACAGATGCGTCTTGTATTTTGGGGTGTAGGTGATACATTAGCGGCAACAGAAAGTCATCGGATAACTGTGCGTAGATTGAGAAGGGGGTACAAATGTTCCCTAGGGAGGGGATACTGGAGAGTAGCTACGGGCGTGTTGCGTTTGCCTTTGCTTTGGTCATCCTTTTCTCGCTCACCGCGGTTCCGTCGACTTTCTCTGCTGATTCGAATGATTGGCTTACCCAAGCTGACTTGGACTGGATCTCCGCCCACCCGGTGATCACCGTCGCTCCGGATCCAGACTTCCCGCCGATCGAGTACTACGATGAGAACGGCGAATATCAGGGGTTGGCAGCCGATTATCTTGCCCTGATCGAACAGGAGACAGGGATCGAGTTCAGAGTCGTTCGTTGCGCGAGCTGGGACGAGGTCCTTGTAAAGGCGAGAGCACGCGAGGTGGATGCCCTCCCCGCGGCGGCACAGACACCCCAGCGCTCCGAGTACCTTCTCTTCTCCGATCCGCACATCGTGCTCAAAGGGGTGATCCTTGCCCGGCAGCAGGTGGAGGGGACGTTGACCCTGGAAGAGTTGCGCGGAATGAGGGTCGCTGTGGTGCGTGGGTACGTGTGGCAGGAGTTCATCACCCGCGATCATCCTGACATAAGTCTGGACCTGGTGGAGGATCTCCCGACGGGCCTGAGGAAGGTCTCGTTAGGGATCGACGATGCCATGGTCGCCACCCTCCCTGTTGCGATCTATCACATTGAGAAAGAAGGGATAACGAACCTGCGCGTGGCCGGGGAGACCGGCTACTCCACCAGGCTGTCCTTTGCATCGCGCAGCGACTGGCCGCAGCTGCACACGATCGTGCAAGGAGCCCTGGCGCGCATTCCTCAAAGCGAAAAAGACGCGATTCTAAGTAACTGGATTCACCTGAAAACTGAGGGGAATACCTCGGCGCACACGCTCTGGCTCATCGTGGGAATCATTCTCGTGCTTGCGGCCATCGCGCTGTGGGTGATCGGCTGGAACGTAACCCTGAAGCGGCAGGTGGCCCGCAAGACGGAAGCGCTGCGCGAGAGCGAGGAGAAGTACCGGTCACTCTTCGATCTGCTAAGTGACGCCGTGTTCCTGGAGACGCTCGATGGGGAGATTCTCGATGTCAATAAGAGCGCCTGCGACCTGCTCGGTTATACCCATGAAGAGCTCACCCAGATGAGGGTCCGTGACCTCCTCCCAGAGGGAGCGCCCGGTTTCTTGCCGAAAGAGATCGAAGAAGAAACCCTGAGCGATGCGCCGATAGAGACGGTCAATGAGCACAAGGATGGGACGCTCATCCCGGTTGAACTGCGCGGCCGGATCGTGGAGATCGATCACGAGCCACGGCTATTGGTCAGCCTGCGTGACATCAGCGAGCGGGTGCGAGCGGAGAAGATCCGCCAGGTGATACAACAGATTGCCGAGGCGGTGAATACCACCGAGAGTCTCGACGAGCTCTTCCCGGTCATTCAGCGTATCCTGGGGAGGATCATCGATACGACGAACTTCAGGATCGCCCTGTACGACAAAGAGAGCGATACCATCCTTTTGCCGTACATGGTCGATGAGAAGGACGCCTACCACTCCTTTGTGGGCGGGAGATCGTTCACCGCCTACGTGATAAAGGAGAACAGCCCCCTCCTCATCACCCCGGAGAAGAGAGAGGCGTTGATCCGAAAGGAAGGTCTGAAACCCGTTGGAAGCACCTCTAAAGTCTGGCTCGGCGTCCCCTTGCGAGTGGAAGGGGAGGTCATCGGCGCTGTTGTTGTACAAAGCTATACCGATCCCGCGATGTACGGGAAAGAGGAAATGGAGGTCCTGAAGCTCGTATCGGAGCAGATCGGGGTGGCGATAAAGCGCAAGCGGGATCAGGACGAACTGCGCGAGCGCGAGGAGCAGTACCGGAGCATCTTCGAGGCAACGACCGATGCTATCCTCATCTACGACCTTGACGGCAAGATCGTTGCGGTGAACCGGAGTGCTTACGGGATGTACGGCTACGATGAGGGGGAACTGATCGGCCTTCCTGCGCGGGAGATCGTCCACCCTGATTACTTTCACGGTTTCGCCAACTTCCAGGCTGCGATCGAGGAAAGGGGGCGATTCATAGCGCGTTCGGTCAACCTGCGTAAGGACGGGACCCCGTTCGACGTCGAGGTGCACGGGTCGCGATTCACTTACCAGGGGAGGCCCCACCTCCTGTCCGTTGTGAGTGACATCAGTAGGCGTGTACGTTGGGAGGAGGACCTGACACGCAAGATCAAGCAGTTATCCGCCCTGGACCGGATCTCTCAAACCTTGAACGCTTCCCTCGAACTCGACCAGATACTGTCCAAGATCGTATCGCTGGCTAAAGAGACACTAGGCTCTGACTACACCAGCGTGATGCTGGTAGATGAGGGAAGGCACACGGTCTCAAGTGCTGAAGATCTGCCGGGTGTGCCAACGATAGAGTACCGCATCCGCAAGAAGGGCCTTACCACCTGGATTATGGATTCTGGCCAGGCGGTAATCATCGATGAAATCGGTGAAGACGGCGCCATAAGCCCAGAATTGGGTGCTGGGGCACCGCGCTTCGCTAATCCAAGCATCGTCAAAGCCGGAATCAAGTCGGTCGCTGGACTGCCACTGAAAAGTAAGGGCCGTATCCTGGGGGTGCTCTACCTGCACAGCCCGCGCCCCCGTACCTTCCACGGCCAGCTCCGTTTCCTGATCACCCTCGCTAACGACGTGGCCGCCGCCGTTGAGAACGCGCGGTTGTATGCGCTAGCCCAACAGGAGATCACCGAACGGGTACAGGCGGAGAGAGCGCTACGGCAGACAAAGCAGAAGATCGAGCAACTGCACGAAATCGCACGTCGACTGGAGGCCTGTGAGAACGAGGATGAGGCCTATCGCGCAACCATGGAGGCAGCGGAGAGGATCCTCGATTTCTCTCTCGCCTCCCTGGATGTCGTAGAGGGAGAGAAGCTGGTGGTCAAGGCAACATCCTCCGAACTCGCTCCCGATGCAAGCCGGGAGACTGCCCTGGCCGATGGGGGCCTGGCGGCGAAGACCTATCGCACCGGGAAGACAACCCTCTTTGGCAACATGAACGAGGTCCCCGACGCCAAGCCGACACGGGAGGAGTTCCGCTCCGGAATCAGCGCACCGATCGGAAATATCGGCGTCTTCCAGGTCGTCTCTCCCAAAGAGAACGCCTTCACGGAGGAGGATGTGCGCCTCCTCGAACTCTTGCTGGGATACACAGCGCAGGCGATCAAGAGGATAGGGTTGCAGAAGAAACTGCGCGACCAGGCGATGCGCGACCCGCTGACTGGCATCTACAACCGTCGCTACTTCAACCAGGTCATCGAGCAGGAGATCGGCCGGTCCAAGCGCTACGACCACCCGATCGGCTTCCTGATGATTGACATCGATCGCTTCAAGTATATCAACGATACCTATGGACACCAAACCGGGGATCGTGTCTTGCAGGCAGTGGCTAACCTTCTTGTTGAGCAGGTTCGCGACACCGACTTTGTCGTGCGTTACGGTGGGGATGAGTTCCTGGTTGTTCTCATCGAGACGAATGGAGAGACAGAGACGATCATGGAACGCATCCGCGCGGCGGTGGCAGAGCGGAATCACACGAACAAATTGGTCCCGTTCCCGGTAACGCTCTCCATCGGGAACGCGCACTGGAGCCCAGAACTGAATCAGACAGCCGAGGAGATCCTCGCCGAGGCGGATAGACGGATGTATGCCGAGAAGCGGAGAAAGGGCGAAAGGGACATCTAGGAGATCGATGACGCCCTGAGTCTTTTCTCATTGAAAGATGAGCATGAGCGCGTGAGTGGTTAGCTCAATAGACCCGGTTTGCAGAAGGAACGAAAGAGCTTGATC
>CAYQFN010000125.1:0-5200 GCA_964416685.1 uncultured Thermotogae bacterium
GATGGGAGGAAGGTAGCGGGGAATGCGTCGTTGGATCAGAACCGGGATGAGGTTGGGGCAGTAGGTGTTCACTGAGCAGGTAGTGCACCGTCAGCGGTGTGTACACCTGCTTTACTGAGCGGATAAGAAGCTGTTACGACTTCTCGATCGAGAAGTCGTGACGAATGAAGAAGAGAGCCGCAAAGACTCGCCCGCGTTGAACATACAGCACGCTTTGTTGGACAGGCGCTTCTCCCAGGCGAATTGGTAGTCAAGGAGATCTTCCATCGTGCAGTTGTTGTGTCTTCTGCACGCGCAGCCCGATCTTCCTCACGGTCCCCACCGGAGCGTGATTTGGTCGTAGTTGAAGCTGAAATCGCACGCTGCGCCAGCAACTGACACCAGCAGCAGGCCCACCGCTATCAAGACCATCCTTTGAGCCGCTCTCTTTTTCATCGTCGTCCTCTTATTTCAAGATCCTTAGGAAGGTTCGGAAACGGACCCGTACTTCGCTGATCGCCAGATTCTACATACACTGGGCCGCGGGACCTGCCACCATCGCATTCATCAGCCGCATCTGGCGTGGCGCACGCTCCCTCTGGTCCGCGCCGAATTCCAATCACCAGATGCCTTATTGGCACATCTATTCGTCAGCCAGCACAAGGAAATGGGCACCAACGTACCACTGAGTCGCCCTTCAGTCATCCTACATAAGCTCCCAAGCCACTAGGATACGATATGGGTATGGAAAAACCGGTGGAGAAGTTATCTGGAAGTTGCCCGCCTGGGGAGGCCATCGACAGAGAGGCGGAGCTTCGTAAGTTCTGTCAGGAACTGTCTCTGCTCGGAGTTGGCGTCAACGCTCAGAGTGTCTTTGTTCACTCCACATCAGGCTGCTGGAAGTAGTCAGCTATGATCTGGCGGGCGCGCTCCAGGTCGCGCGGGCGCACCATGATCCGCACTTCGCTCAATCCGTCAACGGTCATGGGCAAGACGGACGACGGAACTTGGGTAACCATGTTCACGGGAATGTTAAAGTCGGCCAAGAGCCCTTTGATCAACTGTGCTTTCGGCTCTCCCCATGCCTTGTGGCAGAGGACAAGATCCCCCTCATCCTCTTGTTGACGATCAAGGAGATAATGGACGATGGTGATGCATTGACTGGCATGCAAGGCCTTCTCGCCAAGCGATATACGCGGAAGATCAGCAAGTTCCTCCTCATCCGAGGCTGAGAAGTCCTGATGATCTGAGAGGAAGAATGCCGGATCATCGGGAATTGAGGCTGGTTCTATCGGTGAACCGTCTTCGTGGAGGACGATCGGGTGTGCTCCAAGCTGGTAGAGGCGGTCGAGCATCTCGGGAAGGGTGCGCCGAGAGACGAATATCCCAGGGGTGCTTTGCACCTCTTCTTCATCCAGCTTCTCCAACGCATGTTTGATCAGCGCCGCGGTCGAGCGCTCATCCGGATTGAGCCTCTTCAATCTGTCCCCGACTAGCCTAATTTGAACCTGATCTTGCAGGAGGAGCGCCACCTCAACATCCCTCCTTAAGTCGTGGGACAGAAAAAACGCCGCACCGATCGCTCGGCAGAGGACATCGATCCTTCCCGCACTCCCAGGCAGGTCGTTTAGCGTGAAGTCGGGCACGATAGGTGCTTTATGGGCCAGCAATACGAATCGTCTCATGATCTCTCAGTCTACCACACCTGCTCGCGTGAGTAAACCCCGCCAAGAGATTAGCATCAATCGTCACTTTCAACGGTGCCCGATTTCCCCTGCAGTCCGGTCGAGAAGGGTAGAGGAAATCAGCGCGCGAGGGTACGGTCAAGATACTACAAACAGGAGTCTTCAAGGGGCATATGTTGCAGACCTTTAGCCGCCGGAAAGGAAGGGAGCAAACGTGACTTACCGCATCATTGTTATAGTCTTCACATTCATGTTGCTGGGGGCCACAGCATCTCTGGCCGCAGGGCCGTTCACGGGAACATGGCAGGCAGAGATCGGGTTAGCGCCGCTGCAGACCATGCCCTTTTCCTCCTTCAAGTCAACACTTGATGTCGGGTTGCATATCGGATTTATGGAATTATCGAGCAGTTCGGACTTCATACTCGACGGTTGGCTTTGGCAGGAGTTCGGACTGTCGGCATCGCTAGCGTTCATCAGTTTCGACGGGCAGATGCTGTTTGAGCCAAGATCAGGGTCTTTTCTGTATTCACAGGGTGTACTGAAGTTCAGTTTCTACCCGGTCGCCTTCTCTCTCTACTCTGCGCTGATTGGACCAGCCGCTCCCGAAGGACCCAACTACGGATACGTCGTGGATCTATACGGAGAACTGATGGGCGGTGTCGCCTCGGTGGAGAGCGCCACGTTTATCGGTGCTGATCTGAGTGGAATCAGTTTCACTCAAACCGCGTCTACCACCACATCCACGCTCCTGACGAAGACGTACGTCACCGATCCGACGATCGATTCCGGAGAGATCTGTTTTTCGGGAGAGGAGTTGACGTTTAAGGCGACAACGTTCGGATGTATCGACATAACGGCAGTGACGACGTTTGGAAAGACCGGCTTCACAAGCCAGGAGATCGAACTCTCGTTCTTGCACCTGTTCAATTCTCCTTTGAGCATCACTCTCGACTATGTGTTCTCGCTGCAGACAGCGAGCCACACGTTCACCCCCTCTCTTGAGACTGACTTCGGCTGTCTCAAGGTATACACCGACCTATTGGGGACAGGTGGAGAGATCACAGGAATCGAGATATACGGGATCGAATTCAGCGCCTCGTACGCCGGGACTACTTTCCGAAGTATTTCTAATCTGAATACCACCGACTATGTCATCACAACTCCCGCCTACGGATCCATTGTTGAGCTGGAGACGGACGCCATCGCCAATGCACATCTATACTACTCTAACGACTACTGGGAAATCGTCTCGCTCGAGGTGAAGACCCCGGGGATGGGAGGAACATATACCTTCTCCGTCGATACGTTCTTCGGTACCTCGACCGGTCTTCTGTTCGACTGGGGAAAGACCGACATGGGTCTGAGCATCTCCTTCGGCTCCACTTTCTCGGTATCAAGCCACATCGTGGTCGACACCAGCGGCTTCTCCGCGTGGAAGATCGGGATGTCTCTCTCCTGGTAGAACCACCCGGCTCGGCATTGTAAGTCTCCTATCTGACTTGGCAAGCGGACGCCTTCGGCTTTAGACTCGCTGCATGCACAACTCACAATTGCTTGCAGCTTGCCTGATCTCTACGGTTAGCACTTTCCTGGGAGCCATCGCTATCGTGCGTGCACGCCGCCGCTGGGGACTTCTTGCCCGTGGGGACGGACGCGCTATCGGCGGCCCCGCACTTGTCACCGGCGTCGTCATCGCCACGGCAAGTACTGTAACAATCGATCTACACCTTGCTCTGGGAGGAATGATCATCGTCGTCGTCGGAATAGTGGATGACATCATTGATCTCTGCCCGTGGCAAAAACTCCTGGGACAGGTGATCGCCGCCGGAATCGTTGCCGCGGGACTGGCAAGCCACATAGAGCCAACACCGATACCTCCTTTTTTAATCGGGACGGCGGCACTCCTATGGGTTGTGCTGCTCACTAACGCGGTCAACCTGATCGACGGCCTCGATGGGCTGCTAATCGGTACGATCGCCCCCGGGATGGCCGTTCTGATCCTTGTGTCCGCCTCCACGGGCGACGCGTTCACCCTAATCCTTGCAGCTGCGTGCACCGGCGCGCTCCTTGCCTTCTTCCCGTTCAACCGGGCTCACGCGCGCCTCCTGTTGGGGGATACCGGCTCCGAGTTCATCGGCTTCTCTCTGGCAGTGATCAGCCTCATCTCGTTCTTGCACAGGCCCCGGGCGTCTTCAATCCCGGTATTCTTGCTCATCGCCGCCGTTCCCCTTGCCGATACCGCCTTTGCCATCATCCGGCGCACGTTTCATCACCGCTCGATCTTCGCCGGCGATAGGGGGCACATCCACCATCGCCTGGCTAGATCGATCGGAGAGAAACGCAGCGTTGCCCTCCTGTCATCACTCGCCGTCCTTACCTCCACTATCGCCCTCCTCATGTGGCGCACAGGGATGTAGCCATTGCCACCATCACTTCCCATAACGTACAATTCGTCATCCACAAGGATCAAGGGAGATAGCGTGCCTAAGAGAATGAACAAGATTCTGGTCACTGGAGCGGTCGGACAGATAGGATCAGAGTTGACGGCCGCCCTCCGCGAGCGGTATGGAGAGCAGAACGTGGTGGCAGCAGGACATCGCACGGAACCGAGCGCAGCGCTACGCGACGGTGGACCGTTTGAGCGCCTCGATGTGAAGGATAAGGAACAGATTGAGCGTGTAGTCGATCGGCATAACATCGACACGATATTCCACATGGCAGCGATTCTCTCTGCCGTTGGTGAGGAGAGGCCACAGCTAGCCTGGCAGGTGAATATGGGCGGTCTGTACAACGTCCTCGAGGTGGCACGCGAACGCAATCTCGTGCGCGTCTTCTCCCCGAGTTCGATCGCTGTCTTCGGCCCAGATACGCCACCTGATCCTGCGCCACAGTCGCCACCGCTTCGGCCAACGACGATGTACGGGGTAACAAAGGTCGCAGGAGAACTTCTGGGGGACTACTACGTACGTCGCTTCGGGCTCGACGTGCGGGGAGTGCGTTATCCTGGGATCATCTCAAGCGAAACCCTCCCTGGCGGAGGAACAACAGACTACGCGGTGGAAATCTTCTACGAAGCTCTCAAAGAGAAGCACTACACCTGCTTTGTTCGCGAGGATACGGTCCTGCCGATGATGTATATGCCTGACTGCATCAAGGCGACAATCGATCTCATGGAGGCTGATTCTGCCTGGCTTGTCCACCACTGCGACTTCAATCTCGCCTCAATGAGCTTCTCCGCTGGGGAACTGGCATCCGAGATCAGCAAGCACATTCCTGGCTTTACCTGCGAATACAAACCGGACAAGCGGCAGGCGATAGCAGATTCCTGGCCGCGCACGATAGATGATAGCGCAGCACGAAACGAGTGGGGCTGGAAGCCATCCTACGATCTTCATTCGATGACAGAGGACATGCTTTCCCGCCTGTCAAAGAAGATAGGTCGGTAGCTATGGGTTTTATACCCACCGCCTTGCCAGTGACATTAGCCCGTATAAACAAGGTTTCACAGGGCAGGCTTTAGTAGGACAGTTACTGAG
>CAYQFN010000126.1:0-5149 GCA_964416685.1 uncultured Thermotogae bacterium
CAATCACGCGCCTCCTCTCTACTCGGCGCCTGCCTGTCCTTCGGACGCAGACAGGTCATTCGTGGTGAAGCAGTTCTACACCTCTCTCCGAGTCTTGGCGTTTGACCCTTTCTTCTCAGTTACCCACTCGGAATGACAAAGAGCCACAATTACGATTAGTGTAGATCACCTTGTGAGGATTACAACCGACAAAATCCTAAGAATGAAGGCCCCAGGGTTGTTGATCGGTCGGTGCGCAGGGGCTAGTATTTACACTAGGATGCATACGCTAAAGGTGGGAGAAAGAGCGGGTTTTCGCATTGCGCAGCATATGAAGCCGCAGGGGGATCAGCCACAGGCGATCGCCGCGCTGACTGAAGGGGTCCTCGCGGGGAAGAAGTTTCAGACGCTGCTCGGCGCGACGGGGACGGGGAAGACCTTCACCATCGCCAACGTGATCCAGAACGTGCAGCGGCCAACGCTGGTCATGGCCCACAATAAGACTCTTGTCGCACAGTTGTGCAACGAGTTCCGCGAGCTCTTTCCGGAGAATGCGGTGCACTATTTCGTCTCCTATTACGACTACTACCAGCCGGAGGCGTACCTTCCCCAAACAGACACGTACATCGAGAAGGACTCGTCGATAAATGATGAGATCGATCGCATGCGCCACGCTGCCACCTCTGCGCTCTTCGAACGACGGGATGTAATCATCGTGGCGTCGGTGTCGTGCATCTACGGCCTCGGCTCCCCGGCGAACTATCGCGACATGTCGATCACCGTTACGCGTGGAAGCTTGTATGATCGCGACGATATCATGCGTAGGCTGGTCGGCCTCCAGTACACGCGCAACGAAATAGGCTTTGAGCGGGGGACGTTCCGTGTCCACGGGGATACGCTGGAGATCATCCCCGCCTACCAGGAGGATATCGTGCGCATCGAGTTCTTCGGCGATGAGATAGATCGGATACTCATTCTCGAACCAATCACCGGCCATCCGCTGCGTGAGCAGGGGGAGATTACGATCTATCCGGCCTCGCACTTCATCACCCCGCGCGAGAGGATGCAACAGGCGACGGAGGCGATCGAGGAGGAACTGGAGGAGCGCTTGGAGGAGCTGAAAGCGGAGGGAAAGCTGCTGGAGGCGCAGCGCCTGGGACAGCGGACCCGCTACGACTTGGAGATGATGCAGGAGATGGGCTATTGCTCGGGAATAGAGAACTACTCGCGCCACCTCGACGGGCGTCTTCCCGGGCAGCCGCCGTCCGTGCTAATCGACTATTTTCCCTCCGACTTTCTGATGGTGATCGACGAGTCACATCAGACTGTTCCCCAGGTGCGCGGGATGTATCATGGGGATCGATCGCGCAAGCGGACGCTGATCGACTACGGTTTCCGCCTCCCTTCGGCGCTGGACAACCGGCCGCTGATGCTCCCTGAGTTCGAGGAGCGCCTAAATCAGGTCATCTTCACCTCCGCCACACCCGGGCCGTACGAGTTGAGCCATTCCGGGACGGTGATTGAGCAGATCATCCGCCCCACTGGGCTCGTCGACCCGGAGCTGGTTGTTCACCCGGTGACCGGGCAGGTCGATCATCTCATCGAGCAGGTGCGAATCGTGGTCGAGCGCGGTGAGCGGGTCCTCGTCACTACCCTTACTAAGCGGATGGCCGAAGACCTGACGGAGTACCTGGTCGATCTCGGCGTTAGGGCGCGCTACCTGCATTCGGAGATCGATACCTTGGAGCGGATCGAGATCCTGCGCGACCTGCGACTCGGGAAGTTCGATGTCCTCGTGGGGATCAACCTCCTGCGCGAGGGGCTCGATCTTCCAGAGGTATCGCTCGTGGCTATCCTCGATGCGGACAAGGAGGGGTTCCTCCGCTCCGGCACGTCGCTCATCCAGACAATCGGGCGCGCGGCGCGGAACGTGCGCGGAAAGGTGATCCTGTACGCCGACGTGATGACCGACTCCATCCGCTACGCAATCGCTGAGACGAACCGGCGGCGGACGATCCAGATCGAGTACAACAAGGAACACGGGATCACTCCGAAGACAATTGAGCGGAATATCGCCGACATCGCGCAGGCGATAAGCGCGCCACAACCAGTTGCGTTAGCGCGGAAGGATCTAGAGGATATCTTGCCCGAGGAACTACTCTCGAGGATAAAGCAATTGGAGAAGGAGATGCGCCAGGCCGCGGACAGATTAGAGTTTGAGGAGGCAGCGGCGCTGCGGGACGAGATACGAAGCTTAAGGAAGAAGATATGAGCATGCTGCGGGTGAAGGGGGCGCGGGAACACAACCTGAAGAACATCGATGTGGAGATCCCACGCGACAAGCTCGTTGTGATCACTGGGATCTCCGGCTCGGGGAAGAGCTCGCTTGCCTTCGACACAATCTACGCAGAAGGGCAGCGGCGCTACGTCGAGTCGCTGTCGGCCTACGCGCGCCAGTTCCTCGGACAGATGGAAAAACCGGATGTCGACTTCATCGAGGGGCTTTCACCTGCGATCTCCATCGATCAGAAGACGAGGAGCCACAACCCCCGCTCGACCGTCGGCACGGTGACGGAGATCTACGACTACCTGCGCCTGCTGTACGCACGCATTGGGCACCCGCACTGCCCCAAGTGTGGCCGCCCGATCACGCAGCAGTCAGCACAACAGATCATCGATGTGATCATGTCCCTCCCGCGTGGGTCGAACGTGCAGATCCTCGCCCCAATCGTGCGGGGGCGAAAGGGGGAGTACAAGAAGACGTTCGAGGAGATCCGGCAGGAGGGGTTCACGCGCGTACGCGTCGATGGAGTCGTGCGCACCCTGTACGAGGAGATCGAGCTCGTCAAGCAGCGCAAGCACACGATAGAGATCGTCGTCGACCGCGTGGTCGTCGAGCCGCGCAAGCGGGCGCGTATCGCCGATTCCGTGGAGACGGCCCTCAAGCACGGCGGGGGAATCATGAGCGTTCTCACTGAGGATGGGAAAGAGCACCTGTACAGCGAGCACTACGCCTGCATCCACTGTGGTGTGAGCTACGAAGAGCTCTCCCCCCGCATGTTCTCCTTCAATAATCCCTATGGTGCTTGCCCCGAGTGCAACGGGTTGGGATACACGAAGAAGATCGATCCGGACTTGATTATCGACCCTCGTCTTGGCCTGCTCGATGGTGGCCTCCTCCCGTGGGCGAACTCCAAGGGGCGCTGGTTCGAGTCTCAGATGCGCGGCCTCGCGAAGACGCTCGACATCGATCCCCACAAGCCGCTCGGCGAGCTGTCACAGGAGAAGCTCGACATCATCCTGTATGGGAGCGGCAAGGAGAAGATCGAGTTTGCCTATACATCGACCAAGGGGCACACGCGCAAGTTCACGCGGTCGTTCAAGGGCGTCGTTCCGACCCTAGAGCGCTGGTACGGTGAGACGACCTCAGACCAGTGGCGCAGTGACCTGGAGGAGTTTATGGACATCCTCCCCTGTCCGATCTGTCACGGCGCGCGCCTCAAGCCGGAGGTGCTGGCGGTGACGATCAATGGGCTGAACATCCACGAGGTAACGGCCCTATCCATCAAGAGCGCGCTCACCTTCTTCGAGAACCTCTCCCTCACCAAGCGAGAGGAGATAATCGCCGCGCAAATCCTAAAGGAGATCAAGGCGCGGCTGGGGTTCATGGTCTCGGTCGGTCTCAGCTATCTCACCCTCGATCGCCAGGCGGGGACGCTCGCCGGTGGAGAGGCGCAGCGCATCCGCCTTGCAACCCAGATTGGAAGCCAGCTTTCCGGCGTGCTGTACGTCCTCGACGAGCCATCGATCGGGCTCCATCAGCGCGACAACAGGCGCTTGCTGGCAACATTGAAGGGGCTGCGCGACCTGGGGAACACGGTGATCGTCGTCGAGCACGATGAGGAGACGATGAGGGAGAGCGACTACATTGTCGATCTCGGCCCTGGCGCTGGCGCGCACGGGGGGGAGATCGTTGCTGCTGGCACGCCGGACGAGATAGCCGCTTGTCCTCGGTCGATCACCGGCCAGTATCTGGCGGGGACGCTCTCGATTCCTCTTCCTGAGAAGCGCCGCCCGGGAAACGGGAAATTTATCCGCGTCATCGGCGCTCGCGAGCACAACCTGAAGGGGATCAACGTTGACATCCCGCTCGGCGAGTTCGTCTGCGTCACCGGGGTCTCCGGATCCGGGAAGAGTTCTCTCGTGGAGGACGTCCTCTACCGCGGCGTGGCGCAGCAGCTCTATCAAGCGACGCGGCGTCCCGGCGCGCACGACAAGATCATGGGTATCGAGCATATAGATAAGGTGATCGAGATCGATCAGTCACCGATCGGGCGCACCCCTCGTTCCAACGCCGCGACGTACACCAAGCTGTTCGACGACATCCGTTCACTCTTTGCCCGTACGCCCGATGCGCGCCTGCGGGGGTACTCTGCTGGCAGGTTCAGCTTCAACGTCAAGGGCGGTCGCTGTGAGGTCTGCCAGGGCCAGGGAGAGGAGAAGATCGAGATGCACTTTCTTCCCGACATCTACGTACCGTGTGAGGTGTGTAAAGGGACGCGCTACAACCGCGAGACGCTCCAGATCAAGTACAAGGGCAAATCGATCGCCGATGTCCTCTCCATGTCGGTAGAACAGGCGCTCAGTTTTTTCTACAACATCCCGCGCTTGCGCAACAGACTGCAGACGCTGTACGACGTCGGGCTCTCCTACGTAGAGCTCGGGCAGCCGGCGCCGCAGCTCTCCGGCGGCGAGGCCCAGCGGATAAAGCTTGCCAAAGAGCTATCCAGAAGATCGACCGGGAGAACACTGTACATCCTCGATGAGCCAACCACTGGCTTGCACTCGGCCGACGTGGGGAAGCTGCTAGAGGTACTTCATCGCCTGGTCGACGCCGGGAACACCGTCGTCGTCATTGAGCATAATCTAGACGTGATCAAGACCGCCGATTGGATCATCGACTTGGGCCCGGAGGGAGGAGACGGAGGGGGAGAGGTGATTGCTACAGGAACACCGGAGGATGTGGCGATGATCGAGGGATCATACACCGGGGAGTATCTGTCCAGGATCCTTCCGCAGTTTGACCCGGCATCCTAGTGCCGGAGAGCACACGCGCTTGTCTGTGCCCGTTGATCCAGCTATGATCGTTGGGCGATGAAACGGGCTGGGG
>CAYQFN010000127.1:0-5085 GCA_964416685.1 uncultured Thermotogae bacterium
ACACATGATCGGGTCGTTGTCATCTCCACCGCGCACGGCCTCAAGTTCACCGATTTCAAGGTTGATTACCACGAGGGAAAGCTCACCGACGTCGTATCTCGCCACGCCAATCCACCGATCTACCTGAAAGCAAATTCTGATGAGGTAAGAAAATGTATCACTTCAGAGCTTACGCGCCGCGCGTGGCTACGTTAGCAATGTGAGTTCCTTGTCGTTTCCGGCGGGTAGTGACCCTTAGTTCCGGTTCACGCAGAACTGATGCCAAAAATTCACCACGAAGAATGGAGATCCATGAGCTGTCGAATGCGGTGATTGCTGTGTAGTCTCGGCAAGCTTTCAAGCGAGATCAAGTGCTTTGTCCTCCTCCTTCGTGCTCTTCGTGTCCTTCGTGGTAAGATGCTCGGCTTTGTGAGTGCCTTGGTACTTGCTCACTGGTCTTCAGGCATCCACTTGAAACGATTGAGCGCTCCAGCTGTATTGCACTCGATATGTGCTGATGCCCCGAGAGAAGTCACCCCGCATCCATCTCGGGCGGACGACTATTATCAAAACGATCGCCATCGACATGGAATCCCCGTTTCTCCAACTGCTTCAGCAGCTCGGATGGATCTGGGAACCACTGTCCCCACTTGCGGCACATGTGTTTGGTCCACCCATAGTCCTCATAGGTGAACGTTTCTTTACGCACTTTCTGCAGTGGAATCTTGTAGTTTGCGCGCGCGTAGTACTCCTGTGCGAGGTAGCCATCGTCCATCTCCTTCATCGCCTCACGCACAGTCTCCTCGCTCAGTGCGGGGTACGTGTCCTCAAATAGAGTGAATGTAATTGGGTAGCGCGGTCGTACCGGGGAATCTTCAGATGGGTATCCCATCGTCAATTGCACCAGCGGGAAGACCCGATTTGGCAAGTTATACTCTTCGGCAATTCTGTCGGCGATGTAAGGCGCATTCCCTAAGAAACAGCTACCCAAACCAAGACTTTCTGCCGCGATCACCATGTTTTCAGCCATGTACGCGCCATCCTGGAAACCGAAGATGAGGGCCAAGAGGTCGTTAGTCGCCCACTGCAAAACGGAGATTCCGATCGACGCCGTGCGCGGCCCGCACTGCACCGCCGAGCTTCCTACACGTAGGCGGTCACTCGATCTCTACTTGGAAGGAGACGCCGCTACTTGAGCTGGCACCGGCAGGAAGCGGCCCGGAGAGTTCCCAACGGATATTGGTCACCGCTGTGCTCTGGCTCGATGACCAACTGGTTCCGCCATCAGAGGAGAACTCTATCGTCACGCTGAGCCCTCCCGGTGGGGTTCCACCGTTCGCCGAGCCGACGACGTAGTGCGTGTGCGCGGGGATCGTCTCGTAGACCGTGACATCGCGCAGCGCACCAGCAGAGAGGTTCTTGTAACCTGTAGTGTAAGTGATGCGATCGCCAGGATCGCCGAGAATGCTATTTGCGTTGTAGTCTGTCACCTGCTGTGTTTTGTGCAGGACGAGCCCACCGGAGACGACCTGGGTGACATCGACCGCATCGGCGCTCACCCCGCAACTTGAAACTGCGGTGAGGGTGGCGATGTCGGTCGAGCCTTCCACGACGTTGGATGGAGCGAATACCTTGACTTCAACCTTCACCTGCGCCCCCGCCGTGAGGTTAGGAACGTCCGGTGTCCCGTCGGAATCGGTATCCTCGACCAGATCACCGATGGAATACGTGTGTCCGGATCCATCATCGTAGGCTTCCCCGTAGTAGAGTAGGTGTGTCCAACTGGTGGTCGGGGTCAAGGTGAGGTTAATTGTGGCCGTTTGATCGCCCGTGTTTTTGAGCACGTGCTCGTACCAGACCGCCCCGCCCGGGCGGACGATGCCGGAGTGATCCGGAACGAGTGAGATTGCACAGGCCGATGAGATGTTGATCGTATCATATTGGGTGTCGCTAACACCGGTATTGTTTGTCGAGGTAGCGGTAAAATTGATCCCAAGGTCGGTTGTCGGAGGAGCATCGGCAGGCGAGCAGATGACAGCGATGAAGTGATCCTCTGCTCCGGGATTTAGTAACACGGTGTGCATCCCCGGGGTCTTTTCCTCTGGATCGAGTGTTCCATCATCATTGGCGTCGCGATAGAAGGTAACGCCCCACCCTGCTGACAGCCCGGACCAGGAAAGGGTGAACACGTCCGGTGCCTGGCCGGTGTTGATCACGTCAAGCGGGTAATCTGCACACTCACCGCCCGCGATCGTGGGTGAGGGATCGGTAGCGCCATCGCGGTTCTGGATGTCCACTCCGGCTTGAGTTATCGCATCGATCCGATCTGTTGTTGTATCAGAGACGGTGGTGTTCAGGCTAGAGCGTGCTTGAACGATTGCGTTCCACGGTCCTGTCGCTGCCCCCTGATCCGCTGGGATCGTTACCTTGACCACGATGTCGCGATAATCACCCGCATCGAGCGAGCCAACGTCAGGAACTGCGTCCCCATCGGTATCGGGGAGTGGGGTCAGCCCATCGGAGCCGTAGAATGTCACCGTCCAACCGGCAGGGAGGGTGGAACTCCCATCCAAAGAGATATCGAATACATCGGTCGCAGTACCGGTATTAGTAACTCTATTGGTAAACTCTACCGTTGTTCCGGCAGCAGCACTCGTATAAGTTTCGGTGTCGTTCGAGCTTCCGCTTCCATCATCTGTTGGATTGGGGGCGAGGCCGAGGTAGTCGGTATCGCGGATATCCACCCCAGCGCTCGCCCGCACCTCGACCGTGGCGTCGTTCGATTTCACTGTGTGATCACCCGGGGTCGGCTGATTGTCCGCGTAGCTGACGTAGCCGTAGTTGTCGATATAACCAGCGGGATAATCACTTGGAACCAACACCTGAAAGGTGAGCGAGATCGTCGCGTTGACCGCGAGGTCCTGGTCTGTAGTGCCATTGCTTGTCACATAGCCGATCACCTTGTCGCCCGCGGTGTAGCTTGTCGACCAGCTCCACGCTGTGGAATCGGTGTTCGTGTCAGCGGGGCTGGCATAGATCACCGTCCCGCCGGATGGGGTTCCGCTTGGGGTTCCCGTCACCGTAAAGGAATTCCCGCTGTGCGTCGGGATGATATCGTAGATGAGGACACCCGTGTAGGTCGATCCACCCACGGTGTAGGTCCTGCCGCGCGCGGGTTGCGTGCCACGGTTCTCGCCGCTGATCGTGTAGGTAACGGTATCGCCTGGGTCGACCACGGTCGGGCTGGCGGACTTGGTGACCGCGATAACGGCATCGTCGATCACGGTCGTTTCATGGACATTACCCACATCCTGAGCTGTTGAGTCGTGAGTCGATCTTCCGTCGACGCCGATATAGGCGACATCGCCGGCGCTCGATCCTGCAGGCACGTTGTAGGCGACGATCAGGCCAGTGACCTCATCCTGGTTGAGCGGGCCAAGGTTGTCGCTTGTCACCTCTCCGGAATCGATAGCGCCATTTCCGTTCAAGTCGCGCCAGCTAGCAACGAGTGGCTCACCTGTATCGACCACTCCGTTCATGTTTTCATCCCAGAAGATCTCGATCCCGATGTTCCCGTCGGGAAGCTGAGGCAGGAAGGTGCTTGTACTGTTCAACGTGGGCGCGAGGAGATAGGAATCGTCGGTGTTTCCCGTGTTGGTAAGCGTGTAGGGGAAATAGACGCGTTGTCCCGCGACCGCATCCTGCGATTGCCCAGGAGCGGCGGCGGTACCATCGGGAAGGATGGAGATCCCGTACACCGGTAGGACCTCGATGATCACCTGGTTTGAGGTGGTGGTGTAGGAGTTTCCCGCCTCGTCCTCGTACAGGATCACGCCTTGGTTGACGATCTTCGTCCCTGCTGTGGTCTTAGCCAGGACAACGGAGGATAGAAGAAGTAGCAGGATTACAGTTAACAGAAGAACCAGCCCTGAACGTTGCAGACAAGCTGCAACGCTACGCAAGCACTTGTGACACCATCTTCGACTCTCAAGGTTAAGGCAATTCATTTCAGTTCCACCTTATATGTCACGTAGTGGGACTCGCCGGGAGCGAGGGTCCCTGAATAGGTCCAACGGATGTGGGTGACAAGTTCAGGTGACGGTTCGGTTGTGGTCCAGGAGCCGCCGCCATCCGTAGAGTAGTACACGGTGTACGACCCTTCGTTCCCGCTTGCCGCCGATCCCGCGACGTAGACGGTGTTATCCGGGGTGGAATCGATCACGCGGATGTTTCTAAGCGGTTCGGTTCCGATGTTCGTGAACGTTAAGCGGAAGAGGATCTCCTCCCCTGATTTTACCTGCATGTACGTGTGCCATGTCGCTCCGTTATCGTTACTCTCCTCCTTGACGAGGCGCATCTTCCCCTGGCGCACGGTGGTGATATCGGTCACAGAATCGGAGTTGTTCGCCCCGGTGGCAGTGAGTTCGATAACATCGGTTGTCCCCACCGGTGTATCCGTCGGCACGAACGCGCGCAGGATCAGCTCCTGGGTTGCGCCAGCCCCAATGTTAATCGTGGTACCGCTTGCGATTGGTCCGGAGGTGATATTCCCGCTCCCATCGCCAAGATAGAGGAGCCAGCTCCATCCCTGGCTTGATGGGCCGTAGGTCAAAGTCACCGTATCCGCTGTGGTCCCCAGGTTCCTCAGGATGTGACGGTAGGTGATCATGCTCCCGGGAAACGTCTCGCGAGTATGGTTGGGGGTGAGAACAATCGCCGTGCCTTGGTAGTAGGCTACCACCGTGTTTGAGGCGGCCACGTGATCGCGCCGGTTTGAATCACTAGATGCGGCATCGTACCAGTCGAGCGTGGCCTGGTTCGTAAACGCGTGTCCGGGCTGGATCGCGCTTCCGCTGTCGAACGTCGATCTCACTGAACAGGTGATGATAATTGTTGCCTGAGCTCCGGGATCGATCCGCTCGAATGTGGCGGTAACGGTGCGGCCAGAAACGGTATGTGACGGGGTCTGACCGTCACTTAACGTAACATCTGTCACGCTCAGACCATCGGGAACGGTATCTGCTACCGTGACATCGTACAGCGTCGCCTGGATCGATGGATCCGGGAGGGTCATGGTGTAGGTAATCGTGTCCCCGGAGTTCACTG
>CAYQFN010000128.1:0-5084 GCA_964416685.1 uncultured Thermotogae bacterium
CTGTGGACTGAAGACTCTGGACTGAAGACTTATGCCTTCTTAGCTTTATCACTCTGACAATTGTTAGAATCGAGGCATGACTAAGAAGATAGCAGCCGTAATTATGCATGCCCCACTTGGGGGTAGCCTGGGGGAGGCACTGGTAGAGGGAGCGCGGGCGGCATCGTCGATCGACCTTGCTGGTCTGTTGCATGCAGCCGGAATCGAGAAGATCGTCCTCGTCACCGAAGATGTTTCCCTTGCAGAAAAGATGGGAAAATGCGGCGCATCCGTGGTCATCGAGCGCGGGCCATCTCCGTTTCATTTTGGGCACGTGCTGAAGGAGATCATTCGCAAACACGAGATAGATAGTCTCCTCTACTTTGGGAGTGGGAGTGGAGGCCTCCTCGATATCGAACGTGTACACGCCCTCGCTTGCTTTGCCGAGCGCGAAGATGCGGGAGCCCTGTTCAACAACTTCTACAGCTGTGACTACGCCGCAGTAGCGCGGGCACAGGATCTGCTTTCACTGGATCTTCCAGCGATCGATAACTCGCTTGGTTTTGCCCTTGCCGATGCCGGGATGAGCTGCTTCGCGCTTCCGCGTGAGCTTGAGACGCAGTACGACATTGACACGCCGACCGACGTCCTCCTCCTCGCCGCGACGGGTATGGGAGGCGAGAAGATGCGCTGGTTCACGCGATCTCTTACGAACCAGCAGCAAGGCATTTCCAGAATCCTCCCGCTTCTACGTAAGCGCGACGCGCAGATAGCGATCATCGGACGCGTGAACCCGATCACCTGGACTCACTTCGAGCAAGAGGTGGCCTGCCGCACAAGCGTGCTCAGCGAGGGGAGGGGAATGAAGGGCTACCCATCGTCCAAGGCAACACTCATTGGCAACCTCCTAGAAAAGGGGACAGGCTACTTTTTCGAGCGACTGAGAGAGGCGTGTGACGGTGCGATCATCGACAGTCGCCCCCTCCTTGCCCAAGGCGGAAAGCTTCCCCCGGCGCGCGATCGCTTCGCCAGTGACCTCCTCGATCATGACTCAATCGTTGATCCACTCTGGCGCGAGTTCACCCTAGCGGCATCACAGACGAGGATCCCGATCATTCTTGGCGGGCACTCGCTGGTGAGCGGGGGCTTATACCTTCTCGCGCGGATGGGTTGGAAAGATCACGACCTTCGTCGTAGACTTCACCCCGATACCATCGACTGGTAAAAGGAGCAATTATGAGTGATACGACCCACCTGACCCATCTCATGCAGAGCGACCCACAGACAGCGGCCCTGATAAGCGCGGAGCAGCGCCGCCAACGGGAGAAGATCATTCTCATCCCGTCTGAAAGCCTCACCCCCCCCGAGGTGCGCGAGGCGCTCGGCTCGGTGTTCACCAGCGTCTACGCCGAGGGCTACCCGCGCTCGGCGATGCGCAAGACCCCTCCAGATGAGCTGGCAGACCTTGACATGCAGCTTGCCACGCATCGTCGCTACGCGGACTGGCGCTTCTACAAGGGGACGGAGATGGCTGATCTGGTGGAATCGCTCGCCGGCCGGCGAGCCGCGGAGTGTTTCGCTACCCCTGAGTGGCCGGCGGACAGGATCTACGCTAACGTGCAACCGCTATCGGGTGCGGCGGCGAACCTCGCTGTATACGAGGCATTCGTTCAACCGGGCGACACGGTAATGGGCATGGACCTCACCGAGGGGGGCCACTTGACGCACGGTTCACAGTTCAACATCACAGGAAAACGCTACAATATCGTCTCCTATGCTGCCGATCGTAAGAGCGGAAAACTCGACTACGACAAGATGATGGAGCTTGCCAAGCGCCACCGACCGAAGATGATCATCGGCGGATTCACATCCTTTCCTTGGCAGCCCGACTGGCACAAGTATCGCGAGATCGCCGATGCGGTCGGTGCGATCCTCCTTGCCGACGTCGCCCATACCGCGGGGATGATCATCGGCGGGGTCTACCCAAACCCAATCGGGATCGCCGATGTCGTGTCGTTCACTACCCACAAGACCCTGTGTGGCCCGCGCGGCGCGGTGATCCTGGCGACCGATCCGCAGATCGCCGCCAAGATCGACACGGCCATCTTCCCCGGCGAACAGGGAGGGCCGCACGTAAACAAATTCGCCGCCATCGCTGTAGCTCTAAAACTTGCGCAGAGAGATGAATTCAAGGAGCTGCAGCGCCGCATCGTGGAGAACGCCAGTTACCTGGCAGATGCGCTTGTGGACGAGGGGCTGACCCTCGCTTACGGCGGCACGAACACGCACCTGTTGCTCATTGATCTGAAGGAGATCGAGACCGATACTGGATTTACGATGATGGGCGAGATCGCCTCGCGCATCCTCGATCTCGTGGGGATCGTCTGCAACAAGAACACCATTCCCGGTGACCACAGCGCGGCCGATGCGCATGGGATCCGCCTCGGTACGCCGTGGGCGACGCAGCGCGGGATGGGAAAAGCGGAGATGGAGATCCTCGCCTCGATCATCGCCAAGGTGCTGCGTGCGATCCGCCCCTTCTCTTACCTCGGCCTCAGTGGTGACCTCTCGCGTGGCAAACTCCCTCTTGATATTCTCAAAGAAGCGAAGGAAGACGTCCGTGCGTTGATCGCCCGTGTTGACCCTGAGGTTACTGTGCCGATGCCCCAAGAGAATAACGGTCCGTGGAGGATCCTGCGCGTCTCCGGAGGGCGCAGCCGGGCGCTGCTGCATGAGGCGACGACCTCTGACATCCTGTCCCTCCAGGAAGGGGAGAAGTGTGACACCCTCCTCTTCGACAAGGACGGCGTCCTGATATCCGAAGTGATCGTTGGGCGGATTGGAGACGAAGAGTACCTTGTCCTTGCCCCCCGTGAGGAAGGAGTCGCGGTGCAGCGGTGGCTGTCTGGCCTTGCCGATGGTTACGTCTTATTCGATGATGACGATCTGTTCCGCAAGGTGGAGGGCCCAGCGTTCATCGAGGAGATCGTCGAGGAAGATGTCCCGAAACAGGGGCGGGATTGGCTCTCCTTACAAGTTCCGGAAACAGGTTCAGGAAGTAGCATCGCTACTCTGTACGCGACGCGGCCCGAGCTCTTCTCGCCGCACAAGGCGTACTTCGTTGCCCAGAACATGATCAATCCTGCGCCCGCTAGCACGGACAGAGTCCCCTTTACCTGGGAGGAGGTGGAAGGTGCCCCGAAGCGCACCCCGCTCTACGAGGCGCACAAAACGCTGGGCGCGCGCTTGGTCCCATTTGCCGGCTGGGAGATGCCCGTCTGGTACACGTCTGCGCTCGAAGAACACCGCGCCATCCGCAATTGCGCTGGCCTGTTCGACCTCGGCCACATGGGCGTATTCCACGTCTCGGGCGAGTACGCCACCGAATTTCTCAACAACGTCACCGGCAACTACGCCGCTTGGCTTTCAGACGGAGAATCGCAGTACGCACACCTCTTCGATCCCGCGGGGAACGTGATCGACGACATCTTCGTCTACCGCCGCTCCGCGGACCGGTATCTGTTGGTGGTGAACGCCTCCAACGAGGACAAGGACTGGGAGTGGCTCACCGGAGTCAACGAAGGTCGCTACCTGATCGACGCCGACATGCCGGCGCGCGACATCGGACCGCGCGTCACCCTGCGCGATTTGAAGCGGGAGCGCGGGGTGATGGATATCGCTCTGCAGGGACCGCGAAGTGAGGAGATCCTGATGAAGATCCTCAACGCGTCTGAGCAGAGGAGCGTGGCGGTGCTCAAGCGCACGGAATTCTGCGAGATGATCGTCGATGACCGCCAGATGATCGTCGCTCGCACCGGCTACACCGGTGAGGAAATCGGCTACGAGATCTACCTGGCGGCAGCCGACGCGGTCTGGCTATGGGAGAGGCTCCTTGAGGTCGGACGTCCGCTCGGACTACTTCCGTGCGGGCTCGCCTCGCGTGACTCCACGCGCACCGAGGCCGGCTTTCCCCTGTACGGGCACGAGCTTGCCGGAGAGCACAACGTGAATCCGTTCGAGGCGGGGTTCGGGGCCTACGTCAAGCTGCACAAGCCGTTCTTCATCGGTAGGGAACGCTGTGTTTCGATGTACACCAAGCAGTCGCGGGAGGTCGTGCGCTTCGAGGTAACGAGAGCCGGTTCTCGACCCGTACGTGGGGGCGCAGTTGTGATCGATAAGAATGGTTCGTATCTTGGTAGGGTGACGAGCTGCGTCAGCCTGGGGGAGACGCAGGTTGGCCTCGCGCTCCTTGACAAGCGTGGGATCCCCGCGGGAACACCGATCGCCCTGCTCAACCCTCCGCGAAAGGACGTGGCAAAGCCGGTGAGCGACCTGCAGGTGGGGGATCGGGTTGCTGTGGCTGTAGATGCGACGATCATCACGCGATTCCCGGAGAAGCCGCTCCTCCCGCAGCCGGGCGGAGGGTCGGCTGCGATGGTCGCTATGTGAACTCCTGCCTGATGAGTTCAATCAGCTCGTCGCGGTTTCCCAGCTTGACGCGGTAGAGGGTGAATGCCTGTCGCAAGTGGTGGATGAGAGGGTGATCGAGCTTGGCGTGGGTGGAGATGATAAATGGCACATCGCTCTCAACAACCCTCTCTACCGCCGGGATGAATTTTGGTGATGTGAGCTCCATCGGGCCGATCTCGTCGATCACCACGAGCGTACCATCGGAGAGGGCGCTATCGATCGCTGCGATTCCGATCTTCTCCAGATCGCGCAGCTTCACGCGGTAGCGCCCCATCTTTGGACCATTCTGTTGATGAATGTGGGCGAGGATACCTTCCGCACCTGTAGCGATGTCGATCACCGAGAAACCCACGCGGTGATCGCACTTGCGGATCTCCTTCGTGATCATACCCCCGACGGGGATGGAGAGCTCGGCGATGACCTTTTCGATGAGCGTCGTCTTTCCCACGCCCGGTCTACCTGTGATTACGATGCGTTCCTTGATCGTCATAGCGCCTCATTCTATCCTATCTACGATGCACAAGCAGGAAGCATTGCGGCCGACCTGATGATTCCTGGAAGCGAGCACCTCTGCAAGCAAATAAAGAAATCCCTTGAAATTGACTATCCCCGTAGCAAGACTACGGGGTATTCCG
>CAYQFN010000129.1:0-4995 GCA_964416685.1 uncultured Thermotogae bacterium
CTGGATTTTCTTATTGTTCTTCTCAGCGTTGATCATGTTTATCGGACCCCCTGTTTTGTTCGCCGAGCGAACCCCACTTGGACCACTCCGGGCCTACTTCTCACTGGGGGAATGGGGGCGTGCAATGTTCCTGACTCTGGAGACATGGGGTGGTATCATACTCTCCCTGTTCGTGTCTTTGCTCGCCACTGGCTCTTCCTACTGGGAACTCGGCCACAGGGAAGTTCTCTGGTCTACCCCTAGGGGGCCTAGTCTTCGAATTGTTGGGGCACGTCTCGCGGCCGTAACCGCAATCTCTGCAACCCTGCTCATACTTGGCTCCGTCCCCGCCTTGGTAAGCGCTTCCCGCCAGGGGACTCTGGTAGCAGCAGGCGGTGAGTATCTCCCACTCTATCTCGCTATTGTCATGATTCGAATCGCCCTCTGGGTCGCTGCTTCTATCTTCCTTTTCTACCTCACGCGCTCCCGTTGGGCGACGGCACTAGCAGTGGCGGTACTACAAGGCGCTTGGTACATCACCACAACGTTCCAAAGTATCTCAAATACGATGAACCTTATCCACGTAAATATCGAGTCGTGGAATTTTGTAGGCCCGTTCGCTCCATTTGGTGCCGTGCCCCCTGCTTTTTTCCTGCAGGTATCGTTAATAGTAGGGCTCACGGTCAGCCTTTTGGGCGCAGCCTTTTGGGCACGGGGCCGATTTCTGGAGTGCCGGGTGAACAAGAACGCTTCAGCCAAGGTGGCAGTTGTACTGGGAATGCTCTTAACCTTGACCAGCGCGGGGGGAGTTGTAAATGAGCTTCACAGTCGGATCGCTCCATTCACTGCAGCCCAGCTCTGGAGCGGAAGTGCCACGCTCAGTCGCCCATACATATGGAGCAAGGACTTAAGGCTCCTCGTCTCCCCGGGTGAGTGCATGGCGGTTCGACTACCACCAGGATCTGCGCTCCCAAGCTGGGTAAGGGAACGCGCCAATGGAGAAGTATTGCGCCGCTACGATATCGGAACCATGGTGCTTGAAGGACGTGTCGTCGCTCAGACGCTGGTTCTCATTCATCCTACTGAACTGAGTTTTCCCTCAGAACTCAAAGGCGCAGTGTCCCACTTCAAGAACGAGATCCAACCCTTGCTTAATAGAGGGCGACTTTGGAATAGCCCGCTGAAAATAATGTTTGCTTGGCCTATAGAAGCCTTTTCCCCTGCGGAAATCTACTCGACGCAAGAAGAGCTCATCGTTCCCATCTGCTTCCTATCGAGCGTAAGATCCGCTCTATGGCCCTTTGCTTGGGCCACGACTGCCTCCTCTGGGCTGGATGAACTGGCTCGGTGCTACCTCATGCTGTATTTGATGGCCGGGCGCGACAAAGAAGGGGTAGAAAAAGCATTGACATGGCTCCAGAATCAAGCTACTGGTCCCACCCTAACCGAAATGCTGGAGTCCTCCGGAGAACGTCCAAAAGAAGGAGAAGACATTATTCAAGTGATATGTAAAGCCCCCAGACCGTTGTGTCGATACGCTCAGCTGAACCCCGAAGCAGCACGAAAGATCCTTAACCACTGGCAGCAGGGTGAAGAGCTCGGCCACGAGAATTACATCCGATCGCTTCTGGAAGGGGGGCATGGTGATTAAGTCACGAAGGCTGACGAAGAACTACGGCCAGGTTCAGGCTTTGCGAAGGATTGACCTTGAAGTCGGGCCTGAGGTCTTCGGTCTTCTCGGACCGAACGGCGCAGGAAAGACAACGTTCATCCGCATCGTTGCTACTCTCCTTCCTCCAAGCTCGGGGAAAGCGAGCGTCTTCGGCCATGACGTCCTTCACGACCGCATCCCGATCCGCAAGATGCTCGGATATCTGCCGCAGGAGTTTGGGGCGTATCCCAAGCTCACCGGCCTGGAGGAGTTGGAATAATCCGGTCCTTTGTCATATATTTCTGAACACGGAGTGACAAGGACCGGATTGGTTATACGATGAGATACCTAATTTGGCTTGAGACGAAAGCAATGCTTCGGCGACCAACCTGGATTTTTCTGGTTGGCGTTTCCGCATGGATTTTCTTCACTGGGCTATTTGCAGGGAAGTTAACTCCGGAGATTTCCCTTGGCTTGGATCACCCCTTCCTCGGTCCCGCACAGGGCCTTTTCTCTTTGGGAGGATGGGGGCGTGCTATCCTTTTAAGCCTGGAGACGTTCGGCGGTATCCTCCTCTGCTCTTTTACTGCACTTATCGCTGTTAGTCCTCTATATTCCGAGATCGCTCATCGCGAGGTCCTCTGGTCCACGGTTGGCGCAGGGGGAATTCGCTTGCTCGGGGCAAAGCTCATCGCTGTAGGATCTACAGCCACTCTTTTGTTAGCGCTTGGGGCTGGCGCCTTCTTCCTAAACCCAGCCACCAGAGAAATCATTGTTGCTGCCGGAGGAGAGTACATCCCCATTTACCTTGTTCTAGCCTGGCTTCGTGTCTTGCTCTGGGTGGCATTGGCCATGTTTTTCTTCTACCTCACTCATTCCCGTGGGGGGACTATCGGGATTGTCACCGCGCTTCAGGCAGCTTGGTTTGGGGTAGCCGGATTCTGGGGAGCCCCTAACCTAGGGATGCTCCTCCATCGAAACTTCTTAGCATGGGACTTCATAGGTCCATTCTCGCCCCTTGGTTTGATCCCTCCGGTCTTCTTCTTACAAGCAGGGATTCTCCTCGGGATCATTCTTGTCCTTATTGGAGTGACGTTCTTGCTCCGTAGGCGCTTCCCAGAATGGATCGGGGTAAAGAATGTCACGGCCGAGGTGGTACTTATCTTTGGAACCGTCCTTGCGGTAGGCGCGGGAGGAGCGGCTACGTGGGAGATCAATAATCATATAGCTCCATTTACAGCAACGGCCCTTTGGGAAGGGAAAGTCCCCTTTGCGAAGCCGTACATCTGGAGTAAAGACGGAATACTCCTTGTTTACCCGGGTACGTACATGGCCGTTCGCCTGCCTACAAAAGAGAACACTCCTGCCTGGATAGATGAACTAACCGGGGTTAGGAAAGTGCGCCGCTACAACATGGGGCAAATCATTCTCACAGGCCACCTCGGGTCAAGCAACATGCGAACAAGTTCACAGTCCGTGACCTTACTTTATCCACCTGATTGTCCCTACTCACCAGAGCTCGAAGGGGTGGTCCGGCAGCTCCGTGAGGAAATCCAGCCATTGGTGAAGCGATCTCAACTCTGGGAAGAAGGGACCCCAGAGCTTACTATCCTATGGCCCGACGATTTTTTCCTTGACCCAGCTATCTACTATCTCCCCGGTGAGCTTTTGATTCCTTATTCTAGTTTATCACAGACGATGCTGGCCAAACAATGGGAAGCAGCCTGGGCACTGACCGAAAGCTCCGGCTTGGACAAACCAACCAGGGCGTACCTTAGCCTTTATCTCATGGCGGGGGCGGATGAGAAAGAGGTGAATAGAGCTCTGGAAAAGCTCCGTCTTCTTGCTGAAGGTGAGATAAAGTGGTGGCTTCATCCACTCTATCGGTACGTGCGTGATCGTGAAGCAGCAATGCGTACTTATCAGGACTGGCAAAAGGGAGAGACGATGGGGCACGTAAATTTCATCCGCTCCCTTCTTAAAAGGAGCCCGTGATGATAAAGGCAGAGAAGCTAACCAAAAAATATGGGCGTATAGCAGCGCTCAGAGGGATCACCGTTACAATTGAAAACGGTGTTTTCGGTCTTCTCGGACCGAACGGCGCAGGAAAGACAACGTTCATCCGCATCGTTGCTACTCTCCTTCCTCCAAGCTCGGGGAAAGCGAGCGTCTTCGGCCATGACGTCCTTCACGACCGCATCCCGATCCGCAAGATGCTCGGATATCTGCCGCAGGAGTTTGGGGCGTATCCCAAGCTCACCGGCCGGGAATACCTGGAGTACATCGCCGCCCTTAAAGGGATTCGTCGGCCCAAAAGACAGATCGACGGGTTGCTCGCTCAATTTCACTTGACTGATGTGGCGCGTCGGAGAGTGACCTCTTACTCCGGGGGGATGCTCAGGCGCCTTGGGATCGCTCAGGCTCTCCTCGGAGAACCGAAGGTGCTGTTGGTGGATGAGCCCACCGGCGGGCTTGACCCCGAGGAGAGGGTGCGGTTTCGCGATTTCCTCATGGGGCTTTCCGGCGACCGCATTGTTGTGCTCTCCACCCACCTGGTGGAGGACGTGGCCATGGCGTGCGAGCGGTTGGCGGTACTTAGAAGTGGGAAGATCCTCTATCAGGGGACGGTAAGTAATCTACTCGAGCTCTACAAGGGGAAGGTCTACGAGGTGGGAGTGCCGGAGGGAAAGATTAAAGGGAAGTTGGATTCTTGGGGTGATCGCGTGCTCACCACTAAGAGGGTGGACAGCGGCCGGGCGGTTCGGGTACTTGGTGTGGTTGAAGATGGTCGGTTGGTGAGCCCGAGCCTGGAGGACGCCTACCTCGCCCTCATCCGCTCGTGATCCGCTACTTAGTTTATGAGGCTAGACTTGCCCTTCACCCGGGGATATGGCTTCTCCCCGGCCTTCTGGCCATCCTGCGGCTTACCGGGGTGATCCAACCGAAATCTGGGGGATGGCTCGGTTTCTTGGAGGTCATGTTCCCCTTGCTCTTCCCCTTGCTCTCCTTTTCACTCCTCTCCCGAGAGAAGAACTGGAACACCCTGGAGGTGTGGGCTTCCACCCCGCGAAGAAAGTCGGTTTCACTCTTCGTTCGCTACCTTGCGGTGCTGTTCCCCCTGTTTTCAACAGCGATAGCCGCCGTTCGACCGGAGGACTGGCTTCTTCTCCTTGCCCCCGGACTCCTACTCGGTGGCTTCACCTTGGCCGTAGGCTTGGCTTTAGGAGAAGAGGCAGGTCTGGGGGCGGGGCTTTCCTGGTGGGGGGTCTCCTTCATCCTGGCGATCACAAGGCCGGAGCTTCTCGAACACGGGATCTTGAGCTGGCTTTCACTAATGTGCTTTTCCTTGCCCCTCTCGCCGCACG